>DASPJC010000213.1:0-14747 GCA_035628815.1 Ohtaekwangia sp.
CGTGAGGGTGACGACCAGGCTGCCCATGGGAATGAACGTAATCAGATAGACCAGCAAGAGTCCCGCAAGGCCCCCGATAAGGCTTAGGAAAATCGCTTCGAAGAGAAACTGGAACAGGATGAAATAGTTTTTCGCGCCCAGCGATTTTTGCAGTCCGATGATGCTGGTGCGTTCCTTAACCGATACGAACATGATGTTCGCAATGCCAAATCCGCCAACCAGGATCGAGAATCCGCCAATGATCCAGCCGGCGACACCAACAATATCGAAAACACCGCTGATAATATTGGCGATTGCCTCCGGTCTGTTCAGTGCAAAATTATCTTTTTCGGTCGGCTTCAATCCGCGCCGCACCCGAAGCATCCCACGCAATTCATTCTCCATTTCCACCAGGCCGACGTCAGATGAATATCCTTTGATACCGATTCGCGAAGTGAGTTCGTCCCAGGCGCCGGTACCCGTCTGAAACAACCTCCGGAATGAAGCATACGGAATAACAGTCTTGTAATCGTTACTGGAGAACCCGAGGAAACTTTGACCTTCCTTTTTCATGACGCCGATCACGACATACTTCAGGTTTTTTACCTTGATCGTCTGCCCCACCGCATCCCTTCCGGGGAAAAGTTTCTGTGCAATCTCATAACCGATGAGCGCGACGTTTCGTCCCGACTCAATCTCTTCCGGCGTGAAGTACCGGCCATTTTCAATCGGGACTTCGAATACCACATCATAGCCCGGACCGCCGCCCGCCAGATGAACATTCCCAACGCTATTACTCCTGTACTTCACAATCTGGCCACCCCGACCTGCAAAAATGGTGATCGCGTTCATGTTCCGCATGTTTTCTTCGAGGAACCTGAACTCCTGGTAAGAAGGATTCGGCCGCTGCCAAAACTCCCACCACCGGTATTCCCCATCCGTATCAGCGGTAAAGGGCCATTTATCAATGTAGACAACGTCGGTGCCCAGAAAATTCAGGCTGTCTTTAATATTCTTTTCCAGTGAATCGACCAGGGTTAAGACGGAGATTATGGCAAAAATACCGACGGTAACACCAAGCAGCGACAACACCGTCCGAAGGATATTGGAGCGCAAAGCCTTCAGGGCGAAGCGAAAACTTTCAAAAATCTGCTTAAGCGTCTTCATATGATGTCAATAACGGAGACCTTTCCAATTATGTTAGTCGGCAGCGTTCGGGCCAAATTACTGCTGGTAGACTAAAAAAAGGGATTTTTGTTACAAATCCTTCGCGCCTTGCCAAGCGCCCCCGAAAAAAAGGGTGCCTTTTGTCGCAAAAGCCAATTGTTGCCTTATTTTTGCAACCTCTTAAAAATTTACCCTTTATTGGGCGTCTTTTGCTTTAACGAATATGAAGTTATCGGAATTTAAATTTGAGCTCCCCAACAACCTCATTGCACTCGACCCCCCGGAGAACCGGGACGAGTCAAGAATGATGGTTATCCATAAGGATAGCGGAAAGATCGAACACAGGGTTTTCAAAGATATCGTCGAGTACTTCGGTGAAGGCGATGTGATGGTCGGCAACGACACCATGGTATTTCCGGCACGCCTTTATGGACGAAAAGAAAAGACCGGCGCAAAGATCGAAGTTTTCTTGCTGCGCGAGCTGAATGCCGAGATGCACCTTTGGGATGTACTCGTAGACCCTGCACGCAAGATCCGCGTGGGTAACAAACTGTACTTTGGCAATGGCGACCTGGTTGCCGAGGTCATCGATAATACGACGTCACGCGGCAGAACCATCCGCTTTCTTTTTGATGGTGACTCCGAAGCGTTTGACAAGGTTGTGGAAACATTGGGTGAGACGCCCCTTCCCAAGTACATCAAAAGGAAAGTAAAGCCTGAAGACAAGGAGCGATTTCAAACTATCTTCGCGAAACATAAGGGTGCTGTATCGGCGCCAACCGCCGGACTGCATTTCACGCGTCAGTTACTGAAGCGCCTCCAGCTGAAAGGTGTTGATATGAGCTTCATCACACTTCATATCGGCCTCGGAACGTTCAGACCGGTTGATGTTGAAGATCTGACGAAGCATAAAATGGACTCCGAAAATTTTATTGTCGGCCCCGCGGCTGTTGAAGCTGTAAACCGGGCACTGGACAACAAAAACCGGGTTATTTCTATCGGAACCACAACCATGCGTGCCCTCGAATCAGCTGTGTCGGCCACCAACCGGTTAAAAGCACGCGAAGGCTGGACGGATAAATTTATCTTCCCGCCCTATGATTTCAAGATCTGCAATGCGATGATCACCAATTTTCATATGCCTGAATCGACGCTACTGATGATGGCAGCCGCTTTTGGAGGTTATGATCTGATCATGGAAGCGTACAAGGTGGCCAAGAAGGAGAAGTATAAATTCCTCACCTATGGGGATGCCATGCTTATCATTTAAAACGCCTCGCACCAAACTTTGAAGCCAGCCCTGTTGCTGGCTTTTTTTATAGTTCGCGTGTCAGGTATAAAAAAAGCGCGATGGCAATGGGATAGATGAGAAAGTACTGGAAGGTGGGAACGAAGAAACGAAGAAACATCCCGAAAGGCGCGAGCAGTAAAATCACACCACCCGCGATGACAATTGTTTTTTTTGAACGGCTCACAGGCTGCCGCACGACTTCCAGCATTTTGTAAATCAGGAAGGAAACCACGGCGACGTTAAAAACGAGTAAGAGAAATCTGAAGAGTATCATAACTTGTATTGTAAAGCTATGAATAATAAGGAATATGCATTGATCGTGGCCGGTGGAACGGGAACCCGAATGAATAGTCCGGCGCCCAAGCAATTCATGACTATCAACGGACTGCCCATCCTGATGCATACAATCAATGCCTTTGTCCGGTATTCTCCTACCCTTCCCATCATCCTTGTGCTTCCGGAAGCCGATTTCGGAACATGGACCAGCCTGTGCGCGCAGTTTGATTTTCGCCATCCTGTCGAATTGCAGCGTGGCGGAACATCGCGGTTTCAATCCGTAAAAAACGGTCTGAGTAAAATCAAAGGAGAAGGGCTGGTGGCGATCCACGACGGCGTCAGGCCGCTGATCAGCGAAGACATTATTAACAAGTCTTTCCGGTTGGCGACCACCACGGGTTCAGCAGTGGCATCGGTCATGTTAAAGGAGTCGATCCGGATGACAGACCAGGAACGCTCGACAGCCGTGGAGCGGTCGCGGTTCAGGCTTATACAAACACCGCAGACATTTGATATCGGGCTTATCAAAAATGCCTATGAGATCACTGAAGATCCACGACTGACAGATGATGCCAGCGTCGCAGAGCGGAACGGCGCGATTATTTCACTTTTTGAAGGACGCTATGATAACATCAAAATTACGACACCGGAAGACCTGGTCGTGGCGGAAGCGTTAATGAAAGTGCGCGCTATGCAAAGGACTGAAAAACAAAAGCCGGCATAACCGGCTTTATCAGTATTAAGATGTGCTGTCGTTAATATTCATCCTCGTTGAAGAAGAAATCCTCTTTGGTGGGATAATCGGGCCAGATCTCTTCGATGCTCTCGTAAGGCTGGCCGTCATCCTCCAGTTCCTGGAGATTTTCGACTACTTCCAGGGGAGCGCCTGACCGGATTGAGTAATCGATCAACTCGTCCTTGGTGGCCGGCCAGGGAGCGTCTTCCAGGTAAGAGGCAAGTTCAAGGGTCCAATACATAGGCGTAAATCCTCCTTTTATTTTTCCGCAAAAATAGAATTAAATAATCAAGAGTCAACCCCCGTCCACAGATTGGCTAAACGGCCGGTTGAATGCTCTTTTTCGCCCTACGTTCTATTCTTGGTTTCATAGTCAGTAGAACGATCCGGTAACCAAAAAGTATACTCAAAAATTCATTTTTCCTGTTTTTCCTGCGGTTACCCGAAACGCGAACGGATCACCCAGGTGGCGCGGCATCTGTAAAATCATACAACCGCACATAAGCCTTCACTATTTAACATGAAAACGCCATATTTGCGGCCTTAACGGTAGAAAGTTGAACCGGCTACGGTGCGTTCAACCTACGGCGAAAATCATCCTTCAACATTTACTTCATGGCTGACGAAAAAATTATCTTCTCGATGGCGGGTGTCAACAAGATCTACCCCCCCAATAAACAGGTTCTCAAAAATATTTACTTGTCCTTCTTCTACGGGGCCAAGATCGGCGTGCTGGGTTTGAATGGCTCAGGGAAGTCGTCTCTGCTGCGCATTATCGCGGGTATTGACAAGGAATTCCAGGGCGAAGTAGTGTCTGACCTCACGTTCTCTGTGGGATTGCTCGAACAGGAACCTCAGCTGGACAAGACCAAAACAGTCAGGGAAGTTGTGGAAGAAGGCGTTCACGAAACGATGAACCTCCTGAAGGAATTTGAAGCCATCAACGAAAAATTCGCTGACCCGGCCATTGTTGAGGATCCGGATGCCATGGACAAGCTCATCACGAAGCAGGGCGAAATCCAGGAAAAGCTGGATGCTTCGGGGGCGTGGGAACTGGACCACAGGTTGGAACGGGCCATGGATGCACTGCGGTGCCCTCCTCCCGACGCCAATGTTGAACATCTTTCCGGTGGAGAAAAACGAAGGGTGGCGCTTTGCCGCCTGTTGCTTCAGGAGCCGGATGTGCTGCTGCTGGATGAGCCTACCAACCACCTTGACGCCGAGTCGGTACACTGGCTGGAACAACACCTGAAACAATATAAAGGAACCGTTATCGCGGTTACTCACGATCGTTACTTCCTGGATAATGTAGCGGGGTGGATCCTTGAACTGGACCGGGGCGAAGGTATTCCCTGGAAAGGAAACTACTCGTCGTGGCTCGAACAGAAACAGAAGCGCCTGGCCCAGGAAGAGAAGTCTGAATCAAAACGGCAGAAAGCGCTGGAACGCGAACTGGAATGGGTACGCATGAATCCCAAGGGCCGGCAGGCAAAGGGAAAAGCGCGTTTGAGCGCCTATGAAAAATTGCTGAGCCAGGAAACCAAAGAGAAGGAAGACAAGCTTGAGCTTTTCATTCCGCCCGGGCCGCGCCTTGGCAATAAGGTTATTGAAGCGAACGGTGTGGCCAAGGCCTATGGTGACAAGTTGTTATATGAGAATCTTACCTTCTCACTACCACCGGCGGGCATTGTTGGAATTATAGGTCCGAACGGCGCGGGTAAGACCACCTTGTTCAAGATGATCATCGGGAAAGAAAAGCCGGATGCCGGAACCTTCGAAGTGGGTGAGACCGTCCAGATCGCTTATGTGGACCAGGAACATGACGACCTGAAACCTGAAGAGACGGTGTGGCAGGCAATCAGCGGCGGGAATGAACTGATCGAACTCGGTGGAAAGACACTGAATTCCCGGGCCTACGTGGGTAAATTCAATTTCAACGGCAATGATCAGCAGAAAAAGATAAAAGAACTTTCCGGCGGTATGCGCAACAGGGTGCATCTGGCCATCGCCTTGAAACAAGGGGGTAACCTTCTTTTGCTGGATGAGCCTACCAACGACCTCGACGTGAACACACTTCGTGCGCTGGAAGAAGCGCTGGACAACTTCGCGGGTTGTGCCGTTATTATTTCTCACGACCGGTGGTTTCTCGACAGGGTATGTACGCATATCCTTGCATTCGAAGGCGACTCGCAGATCTTCTGGTTTGAAGGGGGCTTCAGCGAATATGAGGAGAATAAGAAAAAACGTTTGGGTGATGACCAGCCGCACCGGATCCGGTACAAGAAACTGGTTAAATAGGTCGACGAATTGCTCCTCAGTACAACAAGGTTCGAAACAAAATAATGCCTGGCCATGCGCGGCTTGTATACGATCATCCTCTTGGTGCTTTCCAACGCTTTCATGACGATGGCCTGGTACGGGCACCTGCGATTCAAGGATATGAAGTGGTCGCAAAGCCTGTCACTGCTGGCGATCATTCTCATTAGCTGGGGTATTGCGTTTTTTGAATACACCTTGCAGGTCCCTGCGAACCGGCTGGGCTACAAAGAATACGGCGGTCCGTTTTCGCTGGTCCAGCTCAAGGTGATCCAGGAAGTGATCACGCTGGTTATCTTTGTAGGATTTTCCTTGTTGTTTTTCAAGACTGAAACATTCCGCATGAACCACCTGATCGGGTTTATTTTTCTTGTGCTGGCTGTGTACTTCATTTTTAAAAAATAGGCAAGGCGGATTCCAATGAATAAAGTATTTTCGATTATTGAGGGTGCGCAGGGTTATAGGGGTGAAGCGCTGCGGTTGAAGTAAATCTTCATGGTCTTTCATGCATAATGTCTAAACTTGCCAATAAAGTCATTTGGGTTACCGGGGCGTCGTCCGGCATTGGTGAGGCGCTGGTGTATGCACTCGCCTTAAAAGGCGCGCGTCTTATTTTGTCAGCACGCCGCAAGGAGGAACTTGAACGCGTCAAGGGAAATTGTCCCTCTTCCGCACAAGCTGACGTACGCATTCTTCCACTCGACCTTTCGCGGCCCGAAACACTGAAAATCTCTACCGAAGCTGCTGTTCAGATGTTCGGACATGTTGACATCCTGGTGAACAACGGCGGTATTACACAACGAAGTTTTGCCGGCGACACGATGCCGGAAGTGGATCGCCGGCTGATGGAGGTTAATTATTTCGGTCCTGTCGCCCTGACAAAGTATCTGCTACCACATTTTGCAAACCGGAAACAGGGGCACTTTGTTACCATCTCGAGTCTCACCGGCATTTTCGGAACGCCATACCGGTCTGGCTATGCGGCATCCAAGCATGCCTTACACGGATTTTTTGATTCACTCCGCGCCGAGCTTTGGAAAGGCTTCAAAAATGACATTGCGGTCACGATGATATGCCCTGGTTTTATTCGCACATCGCTAACGCTATACGCTGTCACCGGCGATGGAACGCCCCTCGGCAAAATGGATGCGGCACAATATGCTGGCAAACCTGCTGACTGGTGCGCGCGAAAAATCGTCAAAGCGATTGAGCACCGGAGACAGGAAGTATATATCGGCGGGAGGGAGACGCTCGGCGTGTATTTCAAAAGACTATTTCCGGGTCTTTTTTCAAGGTATATTCGTTCAGCAAAAGTTCGCTGACTACGCACATACATTATCGTGTCTGAAAAACCACGCATACTGCTGTTGTTATATCACGGTTCGGGTCATTTCAATGCCTGCTTTAAACTGGCAGAAATACTGAGTCAACGGTACGATATAATTTTCGCCGGGGTTGAGTTTTTCAAAAACCATGTTACCCGGCAGGGGTTTTCATTTTACCCGTTGCGAACTGTTCCCTTCGGCCTGGGACTGGAACATTGGGTGAACAGCGTGCAGAAAAGACGACCTGTTTACCTCCACACCGTACGTGATCGATGGAGCGACAGCCTTTACCACGAACGAAAGACGGAACTTGACCAAATGCTGAATGACGTGCTTCCGGATTTCGTGTTGCTCGATGCACAGCAGTGCACCGACTTCCTTGTACTGTATCAGCACCTCAGATCTTCCCGCATCAGGGTGGCCATCCTGCATACCATGTTCCCCACAACATTGCTACCAGGCTTTCCGCCTGTCAATAGCATCGTGCTTCCGAATGACAAGGATGGCATCGATCATGCCCACCGCACCGCCAGGCGCAACAGCAATAAAAAACGATGGCTTCAGAAACTGATGTTCCTGGGTTGCGACGATAACCTGATCATCCAACGAAGAATCAGGCGGAATAATATTCCGTCCAAATATCTTCCATCGTTTCCTTCGGCCTTCAATTATGCCATTCAGGGTGTGCCACAACTTATCATAGCACCGGAAGCGCTGGATTTCAAAATGGATCCCTGCTTTTTCCCCTGCGAATATCTGGGGTCATGGATAAGCCTCGGGCGGAAGGAAGATTCGCACGCAGACTTTCGTCGTCTGCAGCACACGGTATTCGATGTACTGGCAGCGAAGCACCTGACGCTGATTTATTGTTCGTTTGGCACCATCCCGGCGCGCAACCGGAAGCGCGTCCTGAGGTTGCTGCATAAGTTGACCGAAGCAACGCGTAACCAGCAATGTCTCTTAATGGTGTCGTTAAAACTTGAAGGAAGCCGGCTGAAAGAATCGCCGCCGAAGGCCGATCACGTTTACATCTTTGATTATTTACCCCAGCTGGAGATCCTCGCGAAAGCGCGGCTTTTTATAACGCATGGAGGATTGAATTCAATCAAGGAATCCATAACGTTTGGCGTACCCATGCTCGTCTATCCACTCGAGCATAAAGTCGACCAACGCGGAAACGCGTCGCGTGTATTATATCACAGGATCGGCCTTCAGGGCGATGTCGAAACGGATTCCATCGCAGACATCCGCTTAAAAATATCGGCGCTGCTGACGGACCCGTCCTACCGCCGGAACATTCTAAAAATGCACGAAACCACCCGCGATGAGAATGCGGAAAAATTATTTTCCTGTATTGACCGAATACAACCTTTAGGCTAAGCGCTGGCAGGTTCGCGATGGCCTACCCACGTAAATCGCCGGTTGATGTAGTCGGGATTTGTAAACGATGCATTTCCGGCAGGGTTACCCCCGGTGACGTGAAAGTCGGAGAAAGCGGCGTTCTGATTCATATAGATTCCGCCCACGAGATTGAAGGATACGGGCGTCGCGGCAAGCGCCATCTCGTCGGCTATTTTTTCCTTCACGACAGGATCGGTTGTGTAAGCACCGCACGAAATCGCACCGTGCCGATTTGCCATCTCCTGCGCAAGCGCAAGCGACTGATCCGTATTCTTTGTTTTGATCAGAAACGCAATGGGTCCGAAACGCTCGCTGGCGTATACTTCCTTATCGTTCGCATTCACCTCTACCAATACCGGCGTTGCTACGCGTGCCTTCCTGAACATCGGATTTTCAAAAGTGCGCGATTTGAGCCATACCTTTCCGCCCAACGTTTCCGCTTCCTGCACGCGCTCACAGGTCTTTTGATTTTGAACGGCACCCAGTACAAACGGACCAGCTTTGGGATTGTCAACAAGGCTGTTAATGCTATCGCCTAGTTTTACTGCAAAATCATCAAAAGATATAACACCTGATTTTGCCTTAATACCCCCTTCCGGTATAAAAAAGTTCTGTGGCGCGGTACACATCTGGCCACTGTACAAGGTCAAGGCGAACGCCAGGTTGGTGGCAACTTTGTCGACATCGTCAACGGAATCGAGGATGACGGAATTTACACCGGTCTTCTCGGTAAAAACGGTTTTACCAGGGAGCGATTCCAGGTAGCCGCCAAAGTGCGAATTGCCGGTGTAGTCAATCAGTTTTATGTCGGGATGCCCGGCGAGCTCACGTGTTATGGTTTTATCCACGGTGTCGACAGCGAGCTGGCATGTGTGCGGATCGAAACCGTTTTCCGAAAGTGCCTTCTGAATGCCGGCAACGACGATTGCGATGGGAAGGATGGCACCGGGATGCGGCTTGACAATAACAGTATTGCCGGTGATTAAGCTGGCAAAAATACCCGGAACGGAATTCCATGTCGGGAATGTTGAGCAGCCGATAACGAGTGAAATGCCTTTTGGAACGGCACGCCATTCCTTATTGAGCTGGACGTTAAACTTGCCCATCGGTTTGTCCCAGAAAGCCTTCTGCGGAAATCGCTGAAGTTCTTCATAGCCTGCGGCAATGGCCTCCAGGGCGCGATCCGCGGCATGAGGACCGGAAGCCTGAAACGCCATCATATAGCCCTGCCCGGTCGTGTGCATGGTCGCATATGCGATCTCAAAAAAACGACCTTTCATCGTTTCGAGTGACTCCATCAGAACGCCGGCGCGCGCTTCAACGCTTACTTTTCTCCAGGCATGAAACGATTTGCCAGCCCGTTCAACCAGTGCTTCAACCGAAAAAGCTGGATACAAAATATTCAAGCGCTCCTGAAGATAAGGCGACTCCTCTTCGCCGATCCACGCCTCAGCACCCGGCTGTAGCAACGATTCGAACTTATTGTTCAGGGCCGCCTTGAACTTCTGTTGTCCGTCGGCATCAGCTGTTTCCCCGTAGATCGCGGGCGCAGGATGCTCCGGATAGGCCGCGAAAAACGTGCGGTTATGCAATGCTTCGACGGCCTTGCCCAGCGTTGACTTGTGTTTATCAAATAGTGACATGGTTAATGAGTTTTCAGGAGAAACGGTAATACTATTGTTTATAGCCGAACACTTTTTTCAGCAACTCGGTAGTGCGGGCGATAGGATCTTCCCGTATCTTTTTCTCTTCGTCGGCGATCAGCAAGAATAATCCATCCATTGCTTTTGTCGTGGCATAATCTTCGAGATCCGGATTTATCTTCTCAACGAATGGTATCTTGTTATAATTGGTGACGATGTCGCTGTAGTATTTCGTAGCACTGACTTTACGCAACGAGTTTGCGATCACCGGCTTGAACTTTTCCCGTAAGGATACGGACGTCGTTCGCTTCAGGTATTCGGTCGCCGCATCGTCATTTCCTTTTAAAATGCCCCACGCATCCTGAACGGTCATTTGCCTGATCGCATTGACAAAGATCGGCTTGGCTTCCTTGGCGGCATCTTCAGCGCCCCGGTTAAGGGTCAGAATAAATTTATCCACTTCATCGCCCAGCCCGACCTGCCGAAGTTTACTTTCCACCTTTTGAATTTCCGGCGGCAGGGGAATTTTTATCCGTGGATTTTTAAAGTACCCATCCAGGTTTGAGGCCTGGTCAGACCCCATGGAAGTTCCTTTGATCAGCGCTTCCTTCAGTCCTTCGGCAACTTCGCCGGTTGTAAGCGGCTGCTCCTTGCCCATTGTTTTATTGACTTCCCCAATCGTCTGATTGATCTGTGCAGACGTACAGGCCCCTGCAATGATGATAATTGAAAAAATTAAACTTTTCTGCATACGTTTGAATCTGCAGGCAAGTTAGAAAAAGTTTGCACTCCGGAAATCTCCTGCCGCACGGGTAATGCATCCTTTCAGGATTCGTCATACGTATCCAGCGTTGCCAGCTTCACCAGGAAAACGATCAGTCGCGTCCAGGCCCGCCGCAATTTCTTCGAGGTGTAACCTGACTGCGATTTCTCCTTTTCAAGGACAACAGGGCCAACGCCATGGAGACCGTGTGGACGACGCATCAAAAACGATAAACCGCACCGAAACCCATGCTGGCACGATAGGGCTTTATTGTGAACGGCGCGGACAATTTTTCTTTCGAATAGACAGCATGCGTGAATGCAGGCTGAATAAAAATATTCAAACGTCGCGAGAAGATATACTCCACCCTGTATGAGAGCTGATAATTAAGGTAGGCTGAACCCGCGTTGTCATACGTACTCTCAGAGGCCGACCGGCGAAATCCTCGCTGGTATTGCAGCCCGGCACCGATTTTATGCATGAGTTTTACACCTTTGATGTGATACAACAAGCCTGCAGCGATACCGGCATTCAGCATATTGTAATGAAAGCTTCGGGCAATGGTCTGCGGTTTAATGGTATACTGGCCCTCCGCAGAAGACGCTATATCCACCTGGTCCGGTGAGTCGTACAAGTAGGTAAGTTGCTGACGTTGCTGATAGTATGAAATACCACCATAACCCTCCAGTCGCTTTGCCAGCGGACGTTGAAAGCCAATCTCCAAGGCCAGGCCAAAACGCTCGGCGGAAAGTATACCAGGCGAGCGCAGCCCCTGTACATTGACTTTGTCGCGATGGCCCGGGGTTATCTTTTGAAACGATAACGCCGGCGATACAGTGAAGTAAAGCTGGGTGCCTTTCCTGAGTTTTTTCTTTTTCGAGGCTTCATCCTCGTTGTTCTTAACCACCACCGCGGAGTCTGCAGCAAACATTTTCTCCACCACCGTTATTGAATCCGGCGTCGCACCGCCCGATGCCTGGGAGCCCTCGGAGCGTGCGTTCACATCCATTGATAAAACCTGTCCCACCGGGATTGTACTCTCACTAAACGTTTCCGTGTGGCGAGGGTCAACGTGTGCACTGTGCTGGTCAAAAGCGCTATTGTTTTTGAATGCCTGTTCATTGTACTGAGGCCGAACCGGCGTGATCTTTTTACTGGCCGGTTGCGCAGAAACATTAAAACCATCCCCCGCATGTACCCGCTCATCCGTTTTACTTTTATCCGGCGGATGTTTAAGCAATGAATCCCCGGGCGCGAGCAATTTCCCGGAAAATTCCGGCGACGCGATGGCAAAGGCTGTTTCCGGTTGCATTGTCGTTCCTGCCGTATAACCGGCCATAAACGAGATGTAAATCAGCAGTGACAGGACCGTGAACCGGTCGACCCATACTGCTACCGTTGACGACCTTCCGGACGGAATGCTTCCGCCTGCGATCCTGTCCCACAACCCATCAGGCGGAACCTCAGTGTAAGCGTCCAATCTGTCGCCGACCTTTTTCCAGATATCGTTTTCAGGCAAATTTTTCATAATGCGTAATTCCGAGCCGGTTTAATTTTCCTATCAAAAGCTGCTTGGCATAATGCAGTTGTGATCGTGATGTGCTTGTGGAGATGCCGAGCATGTTTCCGATTTCCTCATGATCATAGCCTTCCACCACACTCAGGTTAAAAACCATCCGGCATCCTTCCGGTAAATCGTTAATCAATTTCACCAGGTATTCATCGGAAAATCCGTCGATAATAATTTCATATCCCTTCCCAGCGACGTCGTACGGTACCGGTGGCACGATAAAGATTTTTGATTGTTTCTTCAGGTGGTAATGATCGATCGCCGTACGAACAGCAATCACCTTCATCCAGCTTTCGAGCTTCGCGGCCGATTCTACCTGATGCAGGCGCGAAAAAATTTTGATGAAAGCCTCCTGCAGCATATCCTGTGCATCATCGCGGTCGCGGGCATACCGCCGGCATAGTCCCATGAGCTTTGCCTTGAAAAGGTCATACAATGCACGCTGTGCACTGCTTTCATTCCGCCGGCATCGCTCAAACAATTTCTGGTCGACCATTGTCAGTAAGGAAAGTCTTCGTGATCCGAAGACTTTCCTGTGTTTTTTATGGATGGCTAGTCTACTTTGATTCTTACGCGGCCAATCTTGCATTGCTGATCAATGCACACCCGGTAAACCAGGCTGTCCGTGAATGCTGCAGGTGCATCAGGAAGAATATAACCGATGGGCGACGCGCTGCTATAAAAGGCCGTTCCATGCTGCGGTTGTTCAATGATACTGAAATGGTTTTGGCCGGTACTATCGCAAAGGATGTCATTATTCAATACATACAACTGTACCGTGTCATGCGTGAGCGTATCGCGGCTGAAGGTATAGTCATCCGGGTTCAGGTAAAAGTTACATTGTGCTTTCGGCAAAATACGAACCATGGCGAACCCGACAGCGCTTGTGTCACCGGGCACCGAAATCCTGTAAATCAATTCATCCGATCCGTTAAAAGAATTTCCGGGGGTATATTGGATCAGCCCTCCTGTAAGTACGGTCGCCGTCCCATGGTGCGGTGGAAACCCACTACCAGGCTGATAGATCGACACGACGAGGTTTGCCGTATCACCGCAGATAATATCGTTGGCCAGCACGTTCACCAGCACGGATCCGCCACTGACATTATAGATGTAATCGTCCTGGGGGTACATCGCGCAAGGCAAATTGGTCGAATCATCTTCCACGATGATCACCAGGCTGTCCCTTTTTAAAAGCAGATTATTTTTATCATAGATTGAAAAACCAAAGGCATCGCGGCCGCGGACAAAGTGCTGGCCGGGTGAATAACGCAGGAAGCCGGTGCCCAATTCCGTGAGCGATCCTTTCTGCGGTTGTGATGTGATATCCAGCCTGACGTCGTGCTGCGTCTTGATTTTCGAGAACAGGTCTATATAAGCCGATCCATTTGACAGGATCACGATTTCGGTATCGACAACATCGACTTGAGGGCCACCGGGTGTCACGTCAGGATCTACGGCATCGCATGCCTGGAGGAACATAAAAGACAAAAGGATTGCCGCGTTCCATAAAGCCGGTTTTAATTGAAAGATGAGTGAGCGCATACGGGTTGTTTGTTTTATGGGTAAGACTGGCTTCCTTTGTCAAACGTTGGAAGTACGCATTAAATTTTGAGAAAAGATTGTATGAAAGAAGTTTTGGCGGAGTTGCTCACGATCGGAGATGAAATTCTGTACGGTCAGATCGTTGATACCAACGCCCAATGGATGAGCGTCGCATTAACAAATGCCGGGATCCGGGTGATCCGCAAGACAACCGTTGGCGATACCACCGACGCCATACTCACCGCCTTTGCAGAGGCTGAAAAACGTGCAGACATTGTACTGATTACAGGGGGCCTGGGTCCAACCAGTGATGATCTTACCAAACCATGCCTGGCCACCTATTTTGATTGCGAACTCAGGATGCATGAAGAAGCGTTAGCCGAAGTCACCGAATTTTTCAAAAGCCGTGGAAGGGAATTAACGGAGATTAATCGCCAGCAAGCCGCCCTGCCTGCCTGTTGCGAAAAAATAACCAATGCGATGGGAACTGCGCCCGGTATGTGGTTCGCGCGGAACGGCAAGGTGTTTGTATCCATGCCCGGTGTTCCGCACGAAATGAAACGTATGATGACGGACATTATCATACCCAAACTTCAGCAAACCTTCCGGACACCGGCTATCCATCACAAGATGATCCGCACCGTCGGCATTGGTGAATCCTTTTTGGCGGAAAAAATTTCCGGGTGGGAAAAATCCCTGCCGCACCACATCAGGTTAGCTTACCTTCCCAGCCTT
>DASPJC010000214.1:0-2504 GCA_035628815.1 Ohtaekwangia sp.
TACTGTTGAGTGCTTGTGTGAAAGATCCCTACGAAGATGTGATCAGCAACGAACGTTCAATTGAAGCGGTTACCCTCGGGGGTGGACTTACACAGGTCGGGCCCGCTATTGTAGACCGGCAGGCTGGAAAAGTTTCGGTGCAGGTGTTGGTCGACGAGCATACGGATCTTTCCAGTGTAACGCCGATCCTCCAGGCATCCTACAGGGCTTCGACAATACCTGCTTCCGGTGTGCCGATCAACTTCGCATCGAACGATAACCAGTATACATATGTTGTCGTCGCCGAATCAGGTAAAACAAGGGAGTGGACTATTGAACTTGTGCCTTTCACAGAATCACTTCCAGGTACTTATACCATTACAGGTCAGGTTGTTTATGGCGGAACGGGACCGGAGTATGGGGGCGGCGCGGTGATGAACCTTACCGATAAGCCCTGGGTATGGCCAGAGACAGGTGGCCCCGTGGCAGAACTTGACAACACGCTGGTATTTGAGTTTACCGGTGTAACACCGGAAGGTCATACGTATGGGACCGTGATGAACAACGCTGGGACTGATGGCCTGTATGCGGACTATCAGTTTATCATGGACCCGACGACGGATGTGAATAATTTTTACAGGAAGATACCAAAAGGGGAGGGAACCTGGGAGCGCGATTACACCGCGCAGACCATCACCTTCACTTTCCCGGACGGTACCACCACTACCGGCACGTTTGCCGATGCCCAAACCATCAGCCTGGGAAATGGACTCTCCAAAACCATTACCGACCAGGCTTTTGAGTTTACCCTGAACGGGACCGATGACTGGGGGAATATTTATTCCGACTACGACAAATTCGTAAAACGGCCGCGCCGCTTCTGGATTGATGTTACAAGGCAAGAGTAGACAACGCTAAACGATTTATCACTGAAAATATGGGTTTGCCTTGGCAGGCGGATCGGGTGTTGTGCCTGATTCCGCCACCTGCAACAACCGCATTCACGAACAATTATATATGAGTAAATACAATATCTTAAGCCATTATTTTATTCTACCTGTCCTGCTATTATTACTGACGTCAGTCGTGGCGTGTGAGAAAGATGAGGGTGACGATGAGGTGATACCCGTGGATACATCATCGTATCCGGCAACCGGGTTCAAAACACTGGATTACCTCTATCGCATCTCCGGGACCAGGACCCTTTCCGGTATCCACAACCGGGAGCCTAACAGTAAACCCGCGCAGTGGACCGATCAGATTTATACGACAACCCAGAAGTATCCTGCGTTATGGAGCGGCGATTTTTTGTTCCAGGCAGAAAATATCGACAATCGCCAGGTGATGGTTGACGAGGCGCTGAAACAATGGAAGCGCGGCGCTGTTGTAAATCTGATGTGGCACGCGTGCAACCCGGCACTGTCGGAGCCTTGCGAGTGGAATCAGGATGGCGTGCTGAGTCAAATGACCGATACACAATGGAATGAATTGCTGACCGATGGCACGGCCATTAATTCAAAGTGGAAGGCCATGATGGACGATGTAGCGGTTTATCTGCAATTTCTTGAAGACAACGGTGTAGAAGTGCTATGGCGGCCGTTGCACGAAATGAACCAGCGCGCCTTTTGGTGGGGAGGCCGACCGGGTGCGAATGGAACCCGGAAATTATACCAGCTAACGCACGATTATTTTAAGAATGCCAAGGGCCTTACGAATCTCATCTGGGTCTGGGACCTGCAGGATTTTGAAAGTTTACCGGACGATGTCACCCGTTACAATCCGGGCGATGCGTACTGGGATGTGCTGGCCCTCGATCTTTACGATGGTGGCAGCGGCTACTCCACATTAAAGTATACCACGATCGTACAAGCTGCCAACGGAAAGCCTATTGGCATCGGCGAATGCCAGGACCTGCCGACGATCGCTGAACTGATTGCGCAACGGCGGTGGACATTTTTTATGAGCTGGTCAGAGCTGACATTTGAGTCTAACACAGACCAGGAGATCAAGACGCTTTACAACGGAGCATACATTTTGACGCTTGACGAAATGCCAGGGTGGGAGTAGATCCCGGGAAGTAAAATCTTCAGAAAAGTAATATCACCCAATGACTATACGCTTTTTTTCAAAGTGCATCGCACCTTTATTGTTGTTTTTTTCCATGGAACCCTTGAGGGCGCAGCAGATCCAGTCTGTAAAATTGCTGAGCATGGTGGTGACGCAGTTTGAAAAGGCTGAGTTCGATGTTGTTGTATCCGCGCCCTTTGATAACCCCTTCGACCTTCGCGAAATCGTCGTCGACCTTTTATTGCGGGCGCCATCCGGGAAGCCGGTTCTGCTGCCGGTATATTTTGTTTCGGGTACCCCTGAAAAATCATTGTGGAAAGCAAGATTTACGCCGCAGGAGGCTGGCGCGTACCGGTATCACTTTCAGCTTGTCCTCCGGGGAAAGTCCGCCAGCATGTCGCCCGAAGGAATTTTTGTAGCCGGGTCGTCACAAGCGAACGGATTTCTTCATGTGAGCG
>DASPJC010000215.1:0-3755 GCA_035628815.1 Ohtaekwangia sp.
GATCGACTTCAACTACAACAGGTCACCGGATGATTTCGATTTGTACAGGGATCTTATTCCATCGGCGGGCACACCTGCTTCCGATGCGTACTATACCGCGGGGATTGCCGGCAGCCAGCACACTGCTGCAGTTCCTACGGGGCGGATCACGGCTTCCGCACCGGAACATGTTGCGGCCTATCTGAACAAAGTGAAAGAAAGGGAGTTAATGCCCTTCGATAACCTGTCGCGAAAAAACTTGCTGCACCTCAGCGGGGGTATTGAAGAAGGCGAACCGGCCAGGTTCAAATCCTACGTTCGGGATTTCGAGTCTGTCGCGGAAGGGTATTTTCTCGGTGGAAAAGTTGCCTCCATCGCCAAGCAGTCTGCCGATGTCGAACTGATTAACATCGCCGACGAAGTCAACCGCGGATTAAACCTGGTTACATTTTTCGGTCACTCTTCCGCGAGCACCCTGGATTTTGATATCGGTTATGTAACCGATCCGGTAATGGGTTACAACAACAAGGGCAAGTATCCGATGATGCTGATGCATGGGTGCAATGCCGGATCATTTTTCCAGGAGGATATGCTCTTTGGTGAAGACTGGATCTTTGCACAGGATAAGGGTGCCGTTGGATTTATCGCCCATACATTCTTCGGGCTGGAATTCAACCTGAAGAAATACGGTGATGCATTTTACGCGGTTGCATTCGGCGATTCCACTTTTCTTTCGAAAGGCATCGGTGACATTCACAAGGAGACCGCCCGACGCTATATGCAAACCGCGGCGGCCACCGCAGCCAACATCACACAGGTTCAGCAGATGATCCTCCTGGGTGACCCGGCCGTACCGTTGTTCGGCGCGTCAAAACCGGACCTGGAGATTAATGCCAACACGATCGCTTTTGAGTCGTTCGACGGCGAATCGATTACGGCGCTCTCCGATTCGTTTGCCATTAAAATCGTGGTGCGGAACTTTGGGCAGGCCCGCCCGGATACCCTGCGGCTGCAGGTAGAAAGGATCCTGAGCGACAATAGTGTGATCACTTATGATACGCTGATCCCGCCGGTGTTGTACAGCGATACGGTTCGCTTCACAATCCGGAACGGCCGTGAAGACGGATCGGGCAATAATATATTCAATATTACCATCGATGCCGATGACTACGTGGATGAACTGAACGAATTGAACAATACCGCGTCGCGGGAATTTGCCGTTCCGCTCAATGGCACGCGCAACCTGTTCCCGCGTGACTTCAGTATCGTGAATGACCGGGATATTAATCTTTCATGGCAGACTACAGATGTGCTGTCGGGTGAGCGCGATTTCGAAGTGGAAGTGGATACGACACATACTTTCGACAGTCCCTACCGGAAATCATTTCAAGTCACAGGTCGCGTCCTGGGCAGGCAATCGTTTTCCCTGCCGGAAGACGACAGCGTGGTTTATTACTGGCGCACACGACTGGCGGATCCGCTCCCGGGAGAAAGTCTGTTGTGGACAGAAACCTCTTTTACGTATATCGAAAATGGTCAGGAGGGATGGGCGCAGATGGATTTTCCGCAATACCTGAAGAATACAACGGAAGGGCTGGTGACGGACGCGGTTCGGGAAGAATTAAGATTTAAGGAGACGGTGACCGATGTGATCATAAAAACTTTCGGGGCCAGCCACCCCTCATCGAATGAGGATGTGAGTGTAAAGATCGGTGGCGCCGAGTACAACCTGTTCACGCAATCCGGCGGCGGATTTGGTTGCCGCGACAATACCATCAACCTGATCGCGTTCGAGCGGCGATCCACCGCCCCGTATGTCGGCATTCCTTTCAAGTATTATAACCGTGCGGGCCGGTCTTGCGGACGTGAACCCTGGGTGATCAACAGCTTTCGTCCCGGCGAGCTTGTCACCGGCAACAATGACGATATAGTGGCGTACGTCAATAACGTTGCCAGTGGTGACTCCGTTGTTATTTTCTCAATTGGCGACGCGGGGTACGCCGCATGGCCTGTGGCGGCTAAATCAAAGTTGGCCGAGCTCGGTATCGGCGCTGTGCAGCTCGACGCTTTACAAGCCGGTGAACCTGTTGTTATTTTTGGAAGAAAGGGCGCAGCACCCGGGACGGCAAAAATATATACGGCGCCGGCCGCACCTGCCGGTGCCCGGCTCGATGTCGCGGGAACGATCACCGGACGATATAACGCGGGTGCGATGAGCAGCCTGCGCATCGGTCCGGCCGCTGCTTGGGAATCCTTTCAGCTACATGTAAGCGATGTGGAACCACAGGACGATATCCGATTTGACCTTGTAGGCGTCGCGTTAAATGGAACAGAAACAGTTCTCTTTCCCGGTGTTACGGCCGCAGCAGATCTCTCCGGTATCAGCGCCGCGGCCTATCCATACCTTAAAGTTGTTGCAAAAACAGAAGATGCCATCATGCTTACATCGCCGCAGCTGGATCGCTGGCTGGTTTTGTATACGCCGGTTCCTGAGGGATTCATTGCTTTTATGGGACCAGCGGAACAACAGACACTCATTGAAGGTCAGCCATGGCGCGGCGACTACGGCTTTATCAATATCGGTGACAAACCTTTTTCGGACTCACTGATGGTGCGTTATGAAACCTTCAATCAACAGCAAAGCGGGTTGATCTCGAATAGCCTGAAGATAAAAGCTCCGGCGCCTGGCGATACGACGACATTTTCAATCACGGTGGATACAAAGGAGCGAAACGGCCTGAACGATGTGGAGGTTTTCGTGAACCCGCGCGTGCTGCCGGAACAGTACTATGACAATAACATCGTGGCCTTGAAAGACCACCTTCTTGTGCAAATGGACAACCATCGTCCGGTACTCGAGGTTGTGGTGGACGGGCGAAAGCTTGTCAGTGGTGATTTTGTTTCGGCGAATCCGACGATTGTTGTGCGGGTCTGGGATGAGAACAAAGGTCTCCTTAAAAGGGATACCGAGGGCATGCGTTTATTCCTGACGTATCCGTGTGGCATGGAAGTTTGCAGCCCTTCATTGATTGCGCTGACTGACGAAACCGTGGCATGGTTTGCGGCCACCGATACTTCCGATTTCCGGATCGTGTTCACCCCGGCCACACTCACGCCCGGTAAATACACATTGCGTGCTGAAGCGGCCGATGCACGAGGCAATGGCAGTGGTGCCGAGCCTTACCAGGTTGATTTCACAGTTACCGATGTATCGTCGTTTTCGATTAGTGCGCCATATCCGAACCCGTTTTACAACGAAGTGTATTTTAATGCGGTTATTGCAGGTTCTGAACAACCTGGGCCCGTGGAAATGCAGATCGTTGATGTGACAGGCAAAGTGGTCAGACAATTTCCACCCAGGCCGTTGCACGTTGGCACAAACGAATGGTCATGGGATGGAACCGATCATGCCGGTAATTACGTGCCGACAGGTGTATACATCTGTCACGTTTACCTCACGGTAGAAGGAAAGCAGATTCAGGAAAACCGAAGGGTAGTATTTCTGCGTTAGTTACTCCGGTGAGAAGATCATGTTCTTACTCGTCATGCCGGCCGTGATCTCACGTATCGTTTCCTGATCCTGTATCATCACCACGGAACCGCCACAATCGTAAACATGACAGGGTACGCAACTGAGGACATAAGCCTGATGTACGATCGCTACCCCGCCGCTGTAGCGGAATGCGTAAACGGGACCGGCCAGGGGTTCCCCTTTGGCGGCGGTATCAAGCAGCTGGTCAAGCCACGAGAAATTTGCCGATGAATTGGCGCATAGG
>DASPJC010000216.1:0-18155 GCA_035628815.1 Ohtaekwangia sp.
TGCGGGACCTACCGGTGTGTTCACCGGGCCGGGTATTATTGCCGGGACCAATCAATTTAATCCCGCGAACGCCGGCATTGGAACGGTCATCATCCGATACACCTATACACACCCGGTAACGGGCTGTGTCAACTATACCGAACATTCCACGATCGTAAACCCGGTGACCAATGTGGACTTCTACATCCTCGAGGAGAACCGTCCCGACATTAACGGATTCCCGCAGATATGCGCCAACCAGGGCGACCTGACGCTCGTGGGTATTCCCGATGTGACCGATCCGCACGGTGAGCCGACCCTGTTCAGGACATTATCTCCAGCGCTGGCCTCAAGACTTAAGGTCATTGGGGGTCGCTACAAAATCGATACAGATGGCTTGCAGGCGGGCACTTATGTACTCCAGTATATCTTTACAAACACGTCCAACGCCACCGACACGCTGACAAAAGACCTGATCGTATTCGCCGCGCCCCAGGCGGTGATCGATGTCGGCAACAAGTGCATCGATGAAACCGTGACTTTCGAGGAATCGTCATACATTCCCGATCCGCAGAACGTTGACGGGGTGATCAACCACTGGGCATGGCTCTATGGCGAAGGCAGTAATGGCAGCAGCAGCTTTACCATTAATGAACCGCCCTATAAATTCCTGACGCCGGGAACGAAAACCGTTTCCCTGGAAGTCACCACCAACCAGCTCTGCAAGCACAAGGTCTTTAAGGATATCATCGTGGGCACGCCACCGGTTCCCGACTTTTCATGGAGTTCATTCTGCCAGGGCGATGTCACCAAATTCTTCAATGAATCAACATCGGCTTTTGGAACCGTTAATGGTGTCGCCTGGGATTTCGGCGACGGTGATACCCTGGGCCTTGCGGGCCTGAGTAAGCCGATACCCGGTTCGCAGCACACTGGCAGGACGTCCGGCGTATGGGAGGATCCCAGACATAAGTATTCGAACTTCCAGGTATACGACATTACGCTGACCGTTTCCACCAATTCAAACTGTACAGCGGATACTACCAAGCAGGTATACATTCTCGAGACGCCGGTTAGCGCGAGCGGTTATTTTACCAATTTCGAAGATGGGCAGGGAAGCTGGGTAGCTATCGGCGAACCTCTTGATCGTTCGAGCTGGATTTTCGGAATGCCAACAGGCGATATCATCGCGACGGCGGCGTCTGGTGATCAGGCGTGGTGGACTGGCGGAAACGACGGTTCCTACTTTAACGATGAACAATCCTACGTGATTGGCCCGTGTCTGAACCTCTCCACGATGGAACGGCCCATGGTTTCGATGAACTACCAGGTCGATGCCAAGGAAGGATTTGACGGCGCAGTTCTGCAGTATTCTCTCAACGGTGGACAGTCGTGGTCGACTGTCGGTAATGCCGAAGGTGAAGGGATTAACTGGTATAACTGGCGAACCATTGTCGGTGCCCCGGGAAATGAAGACAATTATGCCTGGAGTGAACTGGGATTGTCCGGAACTGGCGAGGTGAAAGGCTGGAAAAATGCGCGATTCAACCTGAACCAGATCGAGCAGTTGCCGCCGGCGGACCGCGACACCGTTATCTTCAGAGTTGCATTCGGCAGTAGTCTCGATCCTTTCCTGGGCAGAAAGCTCAACGGGTTTGCGTTCGATGATATTTACATCGGTGAGAAAAAGCGCAATGTACTGGTTGAACATTTTACGAACGACTCCAGCTCGCCCAGTAACGGATCGGATGTATACCTGGACAATCTGGCTTCGAAGGACTTTATCAAGGTGCAGTATCACGTCGAATCCGCTACGGGAAATGATCCGCTCAATCTTGATAACCCCTCGGACAGCAGATCGCGCGCGCTGGTGTACAACGTTTCGCAACCTCCCGTCTCGATCATGGATGGTATTATCGGGTCTTACTACGGCACCGATTTCAATGGATTTACAACGGACATTAACGCCGTTCAGCTTGATCGAAGGGCGCTGGAAGATCCGTCATTCGATATTGATATTACCTTTGATGCGAGCCCCGACGAAATACTATCGGCCAACATAACGTACTCGTTTGTCGATTCTGTCAACCGGTTTGATCCGCCCGTGATACTGCAGGCTGTATTGGTCGAAACCGATGTCAACGGCAACAAAAATGTTATGCGGAAACTTTTGCTCGGACCTGGCGGTCATGAGATCACTACGCCGCTCGAGGCCGGCACGCCGGTGGATTTTATGATCCCTGTTAATTATCCGGTCGATGTGAACATAGCCGATGGCGACAACCTGTACGTGGTCGCCTTTGTACAGCATATCGTTCAGAATCCTGTGTCCAAAAAGATATTGCAGTCTGTGATCGCCAAGGCGCCATATAAAGTGCGCCAGGCACCGGTAGGGCTACCTGATGACCCGGTGATCCAGGAGGTATATTCGATTGACGTATATCCGAACCCGGCGTCGCAGCAACTCAAATTCAGGTTGGGAGGCCGGCTATCGCGCAGCTATTACTGGAAGGTGATCGACCAGCGTGGCGTAACGGTAGGGGCAGGCGACCTAAACCGCGACCTCACCGATCCGCAGGAAGTGGATATCAGCGAACTGGCTAACGGTATCTATTTCCTGGCCATTCATGGCAGCGACAACAAAACGATCCGGTACGAGAAAATCGCCATCATCAACAAGCCGTAACAGGTCTTCACAATTGTGTTATACCGACGCGTCACAGAAGGTTTCCGGCGCCGCGTTACATCCTGCAAGTACCATGGTTGTTGATGGCACACTAAGCCGATAAAGCTTCTTTGGACAGACGGGGGATGATCTGACTGCACTTTCCGAGGAATTCCCCTGTGATGCGCATGACTTCGGGAAGGTTAGTCTCCAGCTTGCTGTTCTCTTCGATGAACACGATATCGCTGCGCAGCGAATCCAGTCCCATCAGGGTAAACGAGGGCTTGATCTGATGGGCAAGACGCGACAGCTTGATCCAGTCCTTGCCGTCCATCGACTGGCTCATATCCTCTAGAATGCCCGGTACGGTCTGGATAAACGTGGTGACCATTTCGCGTATAAACTCCTCATTGTTACCCGACACCGATCGCAGATAGTCGAGGTTGTAGGCAACATCTTTTTTACTGGTACCTTTTGGCGATTTCGCCTGAATATTAGCGGGCCTGATCTTCAGGTCGTCAAAAAGCTTGTGATAAAGGTCTTCCGGGGTAAACGGCTTGGGAAGATAGTCGTTCATTCCTGCTGCCAGGCATTTTTCGACGTCACTTTGCGTGGCGTTGGCTGTTAATGCGATGATGGGAATATTAACGTTCTGATCCATCATCCGGATAGCCTTGGTCGCTTCATAACCATCCATGACCGGCATCTGTACGTCCATCAGTACCACATCATAAAAATTGTTCTTGATCTTTTCAATGGCAACCAGACCATTCTCCGCCACATCGATGTAGCATTGCCAGTTCTTTAAAATACTTTTCGCATAAAGCCGGTTGATGTCGTTATCCTCCACCAGTAGAACATGGAGGTTTGATTTTGTCACATCTTTCAGGGCGCGGTCGCGCGTCGGTGCAGATTGTGCAATGTCCTTGAACTTGCCGATACCATAGGGGATTGTGACCATGAATGTTGAACCGACGTGTTCTTCGCTCACGACATGGATGGTACCATGCTGCAGTTCCACCAGTTGTTTGACGATGGTAAGTCCAAGGCCAGTGCCGCCATACCGGCGAGTTACGCTGGCATCGGCCTGGCTGAAGCTTTCGAAGATCGTATTCAGTTTTTCCTCCGGTATCCCCACGCCGGTATCCGAAACTTCTATCCGCACCCAGCACGTGCCGTGGTGTTTTTTTTCAGCATAGCATTTGATACTGATCGAACCCGTGTGCGTGAACTTGACGGCGTTGCTGATCAGGTTGATCAGAATCTGGTTCAATCGGACGGGGTCACCGAGCAAAATGCGGTTCAGTTTTTCGTCGAGCGAATAGTCCAGCGATAGCTTCTTTTCTTTCGCCTGGTACATAAAGGTGCTGACGAGCGAGGGGAGAAGGTCCTCCAGGTTAAAGGCGATCCGTTCAAAGCGAAGCTTTCCCGATTCGATGGCCGCCAGATCGAGGATGTCATTGATAATGACTTTAAGGTTTTCTGCGGAGTGACGAATGGCGTTCAGGTACGTTTCGCGTTCCTCCGGACTGGGTCCCTGGCTGAGCAGGTTAGCCATGCCTGCGATGCCGTTGATAGGCGTACGGATCTCGTGACTGATGTTGGCAAGAAACTGTTCCTTGGCTTTTTGAAGCCGCAGCAATTCAACCTCATCTTTCTTGCGCTGCGTGATATCGCGGCAGTCAAGGATGAAACCTTCAAGTCCGCCTTTGTGCTTCAGGTTGATGGCGTTGAACTCCAGGAACCGGTAACTGTGATCCTTGCATTTGAACTGGAACTCTACTTTTTCGGTGTACGCCCGCTTCTGGCTTTGTTTGAACTTCCGTTCAAATTCCTTCAGGCTGTCGGGCAAAATGAAATTGAAAAAGTTTTTCCCGATAAGACTTTTCGACCGGTAGCCCAGGGTTTCGCGGACCGATGCATTATGATACCGGATGTTCCCCGCGTAATCGACGATAAAAATGATATCGGAGCCGTCCTCAACAACCGCCTCATAAAATGCTCCCCGTTTGACGTAGTTCTGTAACTTCATTTAAATTCCTATAGCCTCCATTTCCTTCAGATACCGGTACAGCGACGACTTTCCGATATCGAGTTTGCTGGCCACTTCCAGCACATTGTTGTCGTACTTGTTCAGATAGTGACGAATGATTCGGTACATGAATTCCTGCATGGTCATTTCCTGGTAAAGGAATGACTCCATGCGCGCCGTACTGTTAAAAGTTATGTCCTGTGCGCGGATCTCCTGCTCTTCTGCCATCACCGCCGCCAGTTCAACGATGGATTTAAGCTCGCGGATGTTACCGGGAAACGGGTACTGCAACAGTTTTTCCTGCGCTTCCTGGTTGATCTTGAATTTGCGCATTTGATTTTCCTGTGCAAAATGGTCGAGAAAATGCTTGGCGATGAGCAGTACGTCGTTTCCCCGCTCTCGCAAGGGGGGAAGATGAATGGGCAAGCCCAGCAGGCGATAGTAAAGATCCTCACGGAAGCGTCCGGCTTTTACTTCTTCTGCAAGATCCTTGTGTGTGGCTGCGATAATACGCACATCGAGTTTGATGACCTGGTTTCCGCCGATACGGATGATCTCTCGTTCCTGCAGCACCCGTAAGAGCTTAGCCTGCAGGTTGACGTCCATTTCTCCAATTTCGTCCAGGAAAATCGACCCGCCTTCGGCTTCTTCAAACTTGCCGATGCGACGCGTTATCGCACCGGTGAAGGCGCCTTTTTCATGCCCGAACAGCTCACTTTCGATCAGGTCGCGGGGAATAGCGGCAATGTTGACCGCGACGAACGGCTTGTTTTTTCGCTTCGAGTTATAATGGATCGCTTTGGCTACAAGTTCCTTGCCGGTACCGGTCTCGCCGGTAATACTGACAGAAATGTTGGTTTGAACGGCCTTTTCCAGCAACGAAAACGTGCGCTTGATGGCCGGACTGCTGCCGATGATACTTTTTTCGAACTCGTATTTCTCAGAGATCTCTTTTTTCAGGTGATCGATCTCCTTGATCAGTGATGTCTTGTTGCGGGCATTGTTGATTGCATTTAATAACCGCTCCTTCGTTTCGTGATCTTTCGAGATGTAATCGTATGCCCCCAGCTTGAGCAGTTCTACAGCCGTGTGAATTTTCTCCTGGGCCGACACAATGATGACGTTGATATTGGGATCATGGCTTCGGATCTGGCTCAATACTTTTTCGCCCGGCATGTCGGGAAGGGAATAGTCCAGCGTGATCACGGCCGGGTTCTTATAAAGATTCGCCAGGCAATCTTTTCCGGAAGTATAAAACGACAGTTCGAAATCCGGATTCAACTCCAGTACATACTTAAGAAACTTGGTATAAGCAGGGTCATCTTCTACCACAAATATCTTAACGGGGTCTTTTTCGTACATGCGGCTATGGGTTGTAAAAGGTAAATATACAGGCGAATTTATTGATAAGAAATGTTTATAAATAGGCAATATTTGAGCATCTTACATAACACTTACCTGTCCATTCCCATCCAAAATGATTCCTCAGTTTCAGACACTGGAAGATGCTGAAATCGAGCTGCTGTTAAAGGCACCGATACTGGTTTGCATCCTGATCGCAGGGGCGGACGGAACGATCGACCGGAAAGAACTCAAGGAGGCCATTGCCATCGCGCAACAGCACCGCAAAACCCATTCAGTGCTTACGCCGTATTTTAAGGAAATGGCCGAAGATTTCGAAGACAAGCTGAAGATCATCATCCAAAGCTATCCGTACGAATCCACGCAAAGAACCCCCCTGATTGTTGAGGAACTGTCTCGGTTAAATCTCGTTTGGAAGCGACTCGATAAGGATTTCGCCAGCGCCTTCTATCAGATGCTTTTAAGTCTTGCGGAAAAAGTTGCTGCATCCTCTGGTGGATTACTGGGAATGAAAAAAGTCGATGCAGCAGAAGCCAGGTTTATCAAGCTTCCCATGGTTCACCCGCCCACAAATATTTAGCACCTTTTCCGTCCACACTGTTTGTCGTTGCTGGACAATTTTCATCTTTGCAGTCCGGTCAGGCCAACCTAATATGCCATCAGAATCTTCTGTTTTTAACAGCTCGGTCGTTCCATTCCGGCTGGTCTTTTTAATGTGGGGTGTATTCTATATCGAAATGCATGTGGGCATTAACTTCAGCGTGTTCGGTCTGGTACCCCGCACGTTCTTCGGACTGATCGGGATTTTTACAGCACCCCTCATCCACGGCGATGTACTTCACCTCATCTCCAACACCGTTCCCCTGCTATTCCTGGGATCGGTGCTTTTCTTTTTTTACGCACGCATCGGCGGTCATGTGTTTTTTCGCGGTTACTTCTGGACCAATATCCTGGTATGGCTGTTCGGACGCCCGGCCAGCAGTCACATCGGTGCCAGCGGACTGGTTTATGCCCTCGCTTTTTTCCTGATATTCTTCGGCATTTTCAGAAGGGATTTCTTATCCATATTCATTTCAGTCATCGTCGTCCTGCTCTATGGCGGTGTATTTTACGGCATATTGCCCAGTGATCCGCGAATTTCATGGGAGTCACACCTGGCCGGGGCCTTGGTAGGCATCGCATCTGCGCTTACCTTTAGCGCAAAAAGGAACGTGAGCTAAATTGTTACGACAGGCATGGATTCAAGCGTTAAAAAAATACTGACAGACCTGAAAGCCGGAAGATACGCGCCCGTGTATTTCCTCCAGGGTGAAGAGACGTTTTACATCGACCTCATTGCGGCATTCATCGAAGAGCATGCGCTGGCGGCGGCTGAGAAAGGATTCAACCAGGTGGTGGTTTACGGAAAGGACGTGACCATGGCCACCATACTGACCCATGCCCGGCGCTACCCGATGATGGCGCAACGGCAGGTCGTCATTGTAAAGGAGGCCCAGGATATCCAGGACCTGAACAAGGAAATAGGGGCGAAGCTGTTGCTGGATTATCTCACCAAACAGGTTCCCAGCACGATCCTGGTATTCTGCCATAAGCACAAGACCCTTGACAAGCGAAGGGAACTCGGCAAAAAGATCGATCAATACGCGGTTACACTTACCTGCAAAAAACTGTATGACAATCAACTGCCGGAGTTTGTCGCGGAGTACCTCAGCGAAAAAAAGATTCCCGCTGAAGACCGGGCCGTACAGGCGATCTGCGAGTTCGTTGGAAACGACCTTCACCGGCTGGCGAACGAGATCGACAAAATGGTGATATCACTTGCACCCGGTGAGAGCATTACCGCCGAACGCGTCATGAACCAGGTCGGCGTCAGCAAGGAGTATAATATTTTTGAGTTGCAGAAAGCCATCATCAACCGCGACGCGCTGCTGGCGAACAAGATCGTAAACTACTTCGAAAGCAACACCCGGAAGAATCCAATGATACCGGTCGTAGCGTACCTGTTCTCCTTTTTCAGCAAACTCCTGGTGGCCACACAGGTTAAAGACAAGAATGATAAAAGCCTGGCTAGTGAATTGAAAGTGAGCCCTTATGCCGTTCGTGATTATAGTCTCGCTTTACGTCAATACCCATTGCCAAAGATCATGGACAACATCGCGTCACTGAAAGAAGCCGACCTTAAACTGAAAGGTGTCAATGCAGGATCAGCGGGTGAAGGGCAGATCTTTCGCGAACTGGTGTGGCGCATCATGCACTAGCACTGCATGCTTTATTTCAGTACATATTTGCAGATTCCCGCAATAGGGTACTATCTTTAAGTCCGTGTAGCTTCCAGCACCCTCTAATTTTTTAAACGCGGAAGACATTTTTTAATGAAGCACATGGAAAGCCCGTCAGGATGGATGCAACAGGTCGTGATACAACGCGACGCCGCTGCATCGGTTTTTTTTGGTTCCTTATTTGCAATAAAAATTTCGCAGTACTGTTCTATTCACAAATCGTATACATTGATAATGCAGAGGTTCATTGCGTTCTTGTTTTTTATCGGCATTGTTCAACTTCTTCCGGCGCAGGATCAACTGTCGCAAAACAAAGTTGAAAAACTCTATCAGCAGGGCACCGACCTGATCAATCATACCAACTATGGAGCGGCCAGGCAGGTTTTTACGGAATTCCTGGCCCACGCCACGCCGACCGATGCCAGGCGGAGCGAGGCGGAGTACTATGTTGCATTCAGTGCCCTGAACCTCGGCCACAAGGACGGGGAAAAACTGATCGACAACTTCATCGACCATTATCCCTCCAGCCCCAAAGCTTCCACGGCGTACTATGACCTTGCCGAGTTTTTTTACAGGGAAGGCAGCTATGTAAAGGCTTCAAATTATTTTAAGAAGGTGAATTTCCCGTCCCTCACCAGCGACCAGCAAAGTCAGGGGCATTTTATGTGGGGATATGCCTACTTTAACCAGAAGAAGCTGGACGAAGCGCTGGAGCAATTCAATTTTGTCAAGCGCCAGTCCAACGCCTACGCTCCCGCCGCGAATTACTACGCCGGTTTTATCGAATATTCGAAAGGAATGTATGATGAAGCTTTGTTCGATCTGAAAAAAGCAGAGGCAAGTCCTTCTTATGCGAACATCGTTCCTTACCTGATCGCCAACATCTACTACAAGCAGAAGCGTTATGACACCGTCATTGAGTACGCCAGCACCCTGAAAGACAGGAAGGATATCGCCAACGCAGGTGATGTGTCGATGCTGGTGGCGGAAGCTTATTATTTCAAGGGCGACTTTAAGAAAGCCGTCGACGCGTATCAGCAATATTTCGATAAAAATCCGAAAGCAGAAAGTGGTCTGTATTTTCGTGCCGGGTACGCCAACTATGCCGCCGGAAATATGGAACGGGGCGTCGCGTTCCTGGATAAAGCCGCTGCGTCTAAAGATACCGTTAGCTATTATGCTTCCTACTACCTCGGCATCCTTCATCTCAAGCAAGGCAACAAGCCCCTGGCGCTGAATGCATTTGATTATGCGCGGAAAAATCCCGGGGACTCCGACCTGGCGCAGGAAAGCAGTTTCCAGTTTGCCAAAGTATCGTATGATGCCGGTAAACCGGATCAGGCCATCAGTGAATTTGAACGATACCTCAAATCGTATCCGGCCAGCAGCCACACGACCGAGGTAAAGGAGTTGCTCGCCCAGGCATACGTCAACGGCAACAACTTCAATAAGGCGATTGAATACATTGAGTCACTGTCATCGCGCAATCAATACATTAACCAGGCATATCAGAAAGCCGCCTATCTGAAAGGTTCGGAATTGTATAACAAGGAAGATTATGCGGCGGCCGTAACGTATTTTGCCAGGTCACTCGAGTTTCCCATCGACCCGAATTACACCGCGCTGGCAAGCTTCTGGAGCGGCGAGGCGTATTCCATCGGCAGGAAATTCCAGGAAGCCGAAAGCCACTACCTCCGCGTAATCGGGCTGGGTACCGGCGTTGATCCTCAAATACTACTGAAGACCCGCTACGGTTTGGGCTATGCCTACTACAATCTGAAGCTGTACGATAAGGCTCTCTTTAATTTCCGGGAGTTTGTCAATAAAGGCAACAAGGACACGCCTTATTATGGTGATGGCCTGGTTCGCCTCGCCGACTGCTACTACGTGTCCAAACAATACAGCGAGGCCATCAACCAGTATAACCGGGCCAAAACATTCAATCCCGCCGACCTCGACTATGTTCTTTTACAGACCGGACTGATCAATGGTATTGAGCTGCGGTATGCGGAAGCGTCGAAAAATTTCAACCAGCTGATCAAAGATTTTCCACGCTCACCCTATCGCGACGAGGCGCTGTTCCAGCGGGCACAATTTGAGATCGAGCAAAAGAATTACCAGGCCGCGGCTGACGGATTTACGGAATTGATACGTGTAGGCGCGAACTCGCCGTTGTTACCGCATGCTTTTATGCGCCGCGCAACGGCCTACAGCAACCTCAAGCAATACGACAGGGCGGTTAACGATTTCACAGCAGTAATCCAGCAGTTCCCGACCCATCCCGTGGCGCAGCAGGCCTTGCTTCCCTTGCAGGAGGCATTGAATATGACAGGCAGGAGCGATGACTTCGAGAAATACCTGACGCAGTTCACAAAAGCTAATCCGCAAAATGCGGCCAACGAAAGCCTGGAGTATGATGCCGCAAAAAACCTGTATTTCAATCAGCAATATCAAAAGGCTATCGCCAGTTTTACGCGCTACCTGACGGCCTATCCGCAGACGGCGAATGCATCCGAGGCAAAATACTACATGGCGGAATCACACTATCGCCTGGACCAGGTGGATAAAGCGTTGCCGCTTTACCAGGAACTCAGTGCAGACATGAATTTTACCATGGGAAGCAGGGTGGTCTCGCGGGTGGCCGAAATCCAGTTTAAACAAGGTGAGTATGCACGTGCCGTACCCGCTTACCAACGCCTCGAGTCGCTGGCCACCAACAAAAAAGAAAAGTATACCGCATGGTCCGGTTTGATGGAATCGTTCTTTCTGCTGAGCGACTATGACTCCGCTGACATCTATGCAAGGCTGATCCTGGAGCAGGGGAGTATCAATGCCGGCGCGCAGAACAAGGCATCGTTATACCTGGGGAAAACCGCGATGGCCCGTGGTGATTTTGAAACCGCGAAGGATGAGTTTCTCAACACGTTAAACGCCGCCCGCGACGAGTACGGCGCTGAAGCGAAATACCTGCTGGCGGAGATCTTTTATTCCCAGAAGGAGTACAAGCAGGCCTACGAAACGCTGATCAGTCTGAATAATGATTTTTCTTCGTACGAGCAATGGGTAGGAAAGTCTTTCCTCCTGCTGGCAGACAACTTCGCTGCGCAGGATGATGTTTTCCAGGCACGGGCAACGTTGCAGTCACTGATCGATAAGTTCCCATCGGAGTCGGTGAAGGCAGAAGCGCGTAAAAAACTCCAGACCCTTGAACAGGCAGAGCTTGAAAAACAAAAAGAACTTGAATCCGATACACTCGATAACTAATCGTTTAATATTTTTTGCGATGAACGCTTTTTCAACCAATAAGAAAAGAACTTTCAGTGCCGCCGCTCAATGGGGTCCCCTCATCGCGGGGTTGTCGATACTCTTCTCCGCCCAGATAAGTGCCGCCCAGGACAAGGGTTGGGAGGAAGGCGGCGAGATTCGCGACGTCAACATCGAAATCGTAAAGGAACGGCAGATCACATTGCCCCAGGCAAACCGGAATTTTGAGAAAGTGCCACCGCGCCCTTCCGAACCTATTCGACCGCCGATGACGTATAGCTTTCAATCTTTCAACTTTCAGGCGCCGCAGGTAAACCCGGCAATACGTCCGCTCAAGTTAAAACAGCAGTCGTCCTCCGATATCTACGGGAATTATGTTCGCATCGGCTATGGAAACTACGCTTCACCGTTACTGGAAGCTTATCTGAATTCCAGAAAGGACAGGAACAAATTACTTGGCGCTCATTTCTATCATCAAAGCTCCGGAAAAGGACCTGTCGACGGAAAAAACTCGGGCAGCGGCACAACGGGATTGTCACTTTCGGCCCGTTCTGTGGGTGAAGACCTCTCACTCTCCGGGAATGCAGCTTTCGAAAACCGGTCTACAACATTTTACGGTTACCCGGCAGGAATGGAAGTCGACAAGGATTCGATCAAACAGGCCTTTAACCTTTTTAAATTGTCGGGCGAATTGTCGAATTCAAAAAATTCGGATTTCGCCTATACCTTCGGTGCAGGGTTCAGCTACCTTGGCGATAAGTTCAGTGCAAGCGAAACCGAAATCGATCTGGACTTCAAACTCTCGTACAAGATGGATGAAGAGTCCCGGATCAATCTTTCGGCCGGCTATGCGATGATCAGCCGCAAGGACGACAAGGTGGAGGGCGATCCGAGAAGCCTGTTCACGGTGTCACCTTCCTATGTATTTTCACCTGTCGAAAACCTCACGGTCACCGCCGGACTGGCGCTGGCCTTTGAGAATGACACCATCGATTCGAAAAATATCCACGTCTATCCCGACTTTAAGGTTTCCTACCCGGTAAGTCCTTCGGTGGATTTCGTCGCCCATCTCGGCGGTGGGATGGAAAAAGTTTCGTTACAAACCTTATCGAATGAAAACCTTTGGCTGGCGCCGAATGTCCCGATTTTCCATACCAGCAAGAACATTGATTTCGGTGCGGGCATCAACGCACGGTTAGGCAACAAGATTTCGATCAATACCGGTCTCGCGCTGGCGAGCCTGAAACACTGGTATTATTTTATGAATTCCCCCGACAACCAGGCAAAATTCGATGTTGTGTACGATGATGGTGCAACAAAGCGGACCAACTTTTTTGCTGCTTTAAGTTATGCACAGTCGGAAATGGTAAAGGTTATGCTGCGCGGTGATGTGTTCGGCTATGATACCGATGAACTTGATAAAGCCTATCACCGTCCCACGTACAAGTTCACGGCCAATGCATCTTTTAATCTCTATCAGAAACTGATCTTCAAGGCGGACCTTATCGCGCAGGGCGGCATGAAAGCATATGACTTTACAGCGGATAAAAACGTGACGCTCGATGCGGCGTTTGACCTGAACTTTAAGACTGAATACCTTTTCTCAAAAAGCTTTTCCGCATTTGTACAGTTGAACAATATAACGTCGAACAAGTATCCCGTTTTTCTGCATTATCCGGTGAGAGGCTTTCAGGCGATGGCAGGAATTACATGGAGTTTTTAAGAAGTCACCCGATGGTGGGATGGAGCGGCAACGTTGGATGAGTAGTTAAGACATAACAGGTCAACGGCGGGTAGACCTGACCTGGGGATGGCGGCCGAAAGCACAAACCTGCTCCGCGCACGTTTGTATCCCTGAATTTTTAGCTTAATTTTGTATAATCACCTGTTCCTTAAAACCCTAACGCACTGAACATGGCCAGAAGAAAAAAGCAAAACGAAGATCAGCCAGATAACCAGGACAATATCAACAGCGAATCTGATGATACCTTTGGTCTCCCAGAAATTGAATACGAGCCGATCAACCGGGATCAGCCTGATCCTGAGCCGGTAAAGCAGGAGGAGGAGGTCAGGCATTCCGAGTTCACCATACAGGAGGACGCGACGCGCGACGAGTCTGCCGAACAAGGTTATACGCCCACCTATTTTGACGATGAGGATGAGCCTTCTGCCTGGCCTAAAATTCTGGGCATTGCTGCGTTGATCCTCATCGCCGGGGGCGCTTTCTGGTTCTTTGGCATCTATCAGCCCAAGCAAAAAGCTGCAGCTGAAAAGATCAGGCTTGAGCAGGAGGCAAAGGATATCGAAGCTGCGCGCATCGAACGCGAACGACTGGCCGAAGAGCGAAGACTGGCGGATGAACAAAGACGGGCAGACTCGCTCGCTGCTGCCAAGCCCGCCGAAGGTATGGTTGAGGCACTAACTGAGCGCACGGGACGTTACTATGTTGTTATCGCCAGCGCGATCGATGATGATCTTATCATGGACTACGCCAAGGATCTCAGCAAGAAGGGTGTGAGCACGAAGATCATCCCGCCGTTCAGAAAGACCAAATTCAGCCGCTTGGCAATCGACTCCAAAGATACCTACGCGGAAGCCCAGGCGACTGCCGATGGCCTGAAGGGCGGCGATTATGGCAACGATGTCTGGGTGGTTAAATATTAAAATGTAAAGTTATGTCTGAGAAACAGGAGAAGAAAAATCAGCAGGTTGCGTTCCTGACCACGGTCGGGATCCACAGTCTGATTTTTTTGCTCATGTTTTTTATTATCGCCTGGAGACCACCCGATCCACCCCTTGGTGCGTCGGGTTTTCAGTTGAACTTCGGATTGGATGACCAGGGCAGCGGCGACTATCAGCCGGAGACGCCCGTTGGATCGGGCGGAAAGGAAACAGATGAGCCGGAAAAGACAGAGGAATCTCAGCCAACGCCACCGCAGGAACAGGCCGAGCCAGTCCAGGAAGATAATACCGTGGCGGAGGATAAACCCGTCGAGTATAAATCAGAATCAAAAGTAGAAAGCCCGGTAGCGGCAGCCGAGCCGAAAAAAGAGGAACCTAAAAAGGTTGAAAAACCCGTTGAAAAGGTGCCCGAGAAACCGGTTGAAAAACCCAAAGCCGATCCTAACGCCGTTTACAATCCCGATGGTAAGAAGACCACTTCGTCCAATAAGACAGGCGATGGCAAGGCCGGGCAGCCCGGTAATGAAGGTGATGACACCGATAAGGTTGGCGACAAAGGCGATCCGCGTGGCGTGGATAAAAGCGCTATTTATGAAGGCAATCCCGGTAGCGGCAACGGCGGGCCTGGCGGCGCTGGAGGTTTCGGTTTGACCATGTCGGGATGGGATTGGGACCAGACACCAAAAGCGCCCAAAGTTCCGGACAACGAAAGTGGATTTGTTGTTTTTGAGATTACGGTCGACAGCGAAGGGACAATTGTCGATATCCAGCCATTAGAGCGGACACTGAGCCCGGAAGCCGTCAGACTTTGCCGCCAGGAAATCGAAAGACGGTCGCTGGTGAGAACTTCTTCCGGCGGCATCATACCACCGCGGTCAAAGGGAAGGGTTGTATTCAATCTGCGCTTAAAGTAACCGTTGCCTTTCATGCAAGGCCCTTACATAGAATTCCTGCAGGATGTACTCATTACCATGCATGCAAACATCCGCGAACTGAGGGAACGAAAATCATTTGCCAACCCCGAAGATCTCACCTACATCGAAGCGAAACTAACGGCCTACAACGAGCTGCTGTCCATACTGCGTTCAAGCGCCGATGAATTTGGTATCGATCGCGATGCGATAGGCTTGTAAATTCTGTTCTTCCGGGCATCCCGGAATTGCATTTCTTCTACCTTTGCAATCCCATGTTCACTTCGTATTCAGAGACGATTGCCTACCTCTACGACAATCTTCCCATGTTCCAGCGGGTGGGTGCCGTTGCGTTAAAAAACGATCTGAGCAATACCCTAAAGCTGTGTGCTGCCCTGGATAATCCGCAGCAAAAATTCAAATCGATCCACGTCGCGGGCACGAATGGCAAGGGGAGTACCTCCCACATGCTGGCATCCATACTGCAATCGGCCGGCTACCGGACGGGACTGTACACGTCGCCACACCTGAAAGATTTCACGGAACGTATCAGGGTCAACGGTCAGCCTGTGACACATGCCTTCATCGTGGCATTTGTGAACAGGATGCGGCCATTGATTGAATCTGTAAAACCGTCATTCTTTGAGATCACCGTAGCCATGGCGTTCGAATACTTCGCCCTCCAGGCGGTAGACATGGCTGTCGTGGAAGTGGGCCTTGGCGGCCGGCTCGACTCAACCAATGTCATTATTCCCGAGCTTTCTGTCATTACCAATATCGGGTGGGACCACAAGGAACTGCTTGGCGATACGCTGGAGAAAATAGCCTCGGAAAAAGCAGGTATCATCAAACCGGGAAAACCGGTTGTCATCAGCGAGCGACAACAGGAAGTCGAGCATGTTTTTACCGAAAAGGCGCGTGCGGCCGGTGCACCGGTGTATTTTGCCAGCGATGATTATAATATTTCGCAACGCGTGGAAGAAGGAAAGTCCGTGCTGGAGATCCGTCACCGGCACGACCTCATCTTTAAAGACCTCGCGCTTCCGCTGCAAGGATTTTATCAGCAGAAAAATGTTGGCGGTGTTTTGAAGGCGATAGATCTTTTACGCAGCAACGGCCTGCAGATTGGTACCGTCCAGGTGGCTGAAGGACTCCGTAAGGTTGTCTCTCAAACAGGGTTGAAAGGGCGATGGCAGCTGCTGGGATCCCGGCCGCTGATCGTTTGCGACACCGGTCATAATCAGGAAGGTATTGCCGAAGTCGCCCGTCAGATCGGTCACCAAACGTATGATAATCTTTATATAGTATGGGGAATGGTGAAGGATAAGGATACGGCGCCGATTCTCCACCTTTTGCCGAAGGAAGCGAACTATTACTTTTGCCAGGCAAAAATTCCCCGGGCGCTCGATGCCGAAGTGTTAATGGAACAGGCGCAAAAGGCAGGACTATCCGGCATAGTCGTGCACGACGTAAACGATGCGATCCGCCAGGCGAAAAGCCGGGCCGGCGAGAACGATATGATCTTTATCGGTGGAAGCACATTTGTGGTCGCCGAGATCGATGGATTATAGATTTGAATTACACCTTACGTGAAACGAAAACAGGAGCGATTCCGCATTATTGAAGCGCGGAATAACGTCATCGAACCCAGTAAGCCTTCATACCTCACGATCAAGGGGCAGTGGCGAAGCGACTATTTTAAAAACACGAATCCCATTACGCTTGAGCTGGCATGCGGAAGGGGAGAGTACACCGTCGGGCTTGGCAAACTCTATCCTGAGCGGAATCACATCGGCGTCGACATCAAAGGTGAACGTATCTGGAAAGGAAGTACCTGGGCCGAGGAAGCCGGCCTTGCTAACGTCGCGTTTTTGCGCACGCAAATCCTGGCGATTGAAAGTTTTTTTGCGGAAGGCGAAGTAGATGAGATATGGCTCACTTTCCCTGATCCACGACCCAAGAAGAGAGATATTAAGCGACGGCTCACCAGTTCCCGCTTTCTTGACATGTACAAAAAGCTGTTGAAGCCCGGAAGTTACCTCCGGCTCAAGACCGACAATACCAGTCTATACGCGTACACATTGGGAGAAATACAGCTGCGTTCCGACATCGCGGACCTGAGGTATACAAACGACCTGTATCAGTCTGATCTGCGCCCGGAATGTTTTGACATCCGGACGCGGTACGAAGAGGAGTTCACGGCGAAAGGAGAGAAGATCAAATATTTGCGTTTCAGATTTAAATAGTTTAAATTTTTTAAACATGGGCTTTGACAATTACGATTTGGAAGAAAGGTTTCAGGTTGCCGACCGTCTGATCAATGAAGGAAAGATCGCGGAAGCGGCGCATATGCTGGAGGATATTCTTGCCGACGCGCCGGATTTCGGAAAAGCGCATAATCACCTCGGATGGTTGTTCGAAACCAAGTTCAAGAATTATGGAAGGGCGGAGGAATTTTACAAGATGGCGTTAAAGTTCGCACCCGAGTATCCCGCAGCTTACTACAACTACTCGTATCTTTTGTCGACGCTCCGGCGGTACGATGACCTTGAAAAACTGCTCAACCTGGCCATGAAGGTTTCAGGGATCAGTTACGCTACCGTGTATAATGAGTTCGCCCTCATGCGCGAGATCCAGGGCCGATATGAAGAGGCTATCCACTATTTCAAACTCTACATCCAGAATTCATACGACTCGAAGACCATCGAAACAGCGGCCGAGGCCATCCTCCGTTGCGAAAGAAAAACGCAGCTGCTGGGAAAGGCGTCCTAACCTGGGCCGTGTAACTCAGGATTCAGTTTCCAGTAATTCCAGGATATCCCCGAGGTCATCGTAATGCTTCAGGCCGGGCCGGATCTCGTGCCCACCGTCCAGGCAAATCCCTTTAACATCCGGGTTTGCCACCGCGGATGCCGCTTCGTCTTTTGTTTTGATGGCCCACAAAACAGGAAGTGAAAGATTACCGGCGTTGGCCTGCGGTA
>DASPJC010000217.1:0-10760 GCA_035628815.1 Ohtaekwangia sp.
GGGAATTCCCACCTGAACATTAAAACTTTCAAATTGCGCGCAGGCATTGATACAGCGTACGTTGTATGGAATTTTGAATCCGTCGTAAAAAAGCCGTGGGGGAAATTGCGGAGCCGGTATTAAATATAATGACCTTCCTACAAATTCATCTACAGCACCTGGATTTTTGTCGCAAAAAATTGCTTGAGATGTAAATCCTTTGAATGCGTATCGGATAAATCCGGTATAAGTAAGCCTTGCGGAAACGCTTTCCGAACCGACCAGGCGACTACTTTTAATCAATGTCACAACACATATCAGCTGCCGCTGCTGTATGCAACGGTTACTGGGCGTCGCCGATTATGCGATAAGGTAATCGCCCTAAACTGAGCAGATCCGCCCTGTTGCCGCTAGAAATCTCAAAGTATTAATCGACGGCTAAACGTATCAATTTTGTAATGAGGTCCTTTTTATTTGGTTTAGCGGTTTTAATACTTTATTTTCATCGACCCATTCACCAAGGGCTGCGACCATCAAATTGAGGTTTTAATAGCCTGCTCTACGCGATAATATTTTACGCTCAGACTGGATTTTCCACCTGGGTTCATCAAAAACGTAAAATGCGCATACATCATGACAATACTCCTCTTTAGCGCGTCAATTTTTCTGACGTTGATCCTGGTTTATCCCCTGCTCTCCTGGATAGTTTCTCTCTTTTTTCCACGAACGAAAAATCAACTTAATACCCGTCAGCACCACTACGCATGTGTGATCCCCGTTTATAACAATCTCACCCTGGCGCGAAACTGTATACAGTCCCTACTGTCTCAATCTTATTCAAACTTCAGAATATATGTTGTCGTCGATGGCGACAACGTTGTCCCCGAAACCAGTTTCTCCGACAAGGTCATCTACCTGTACCCCGAAAAGAAACTCGGCTCAAAACACCGTTCACTGCATTATGTCCTGAACTTTCTTATCGAAAAGCCCGACTACGTTATTATTTTCGACGCCGACAATCTTGCGGAGCCACACTACCTGCAAACAATCAACCAGTATGCGACACCTGAAAATACGGCCATCCAGGGAAGGCGGATTGCCAAAAACCTCGACACGGTTTACGCCTGCCTCGACGCGGCGAATGAATATTACTATAATGTCTTTTTCCGCAGGGTGCCAGGCAAACTCCGCAGTTCGGCATTGACTTCCGGATCGGGTGTGGCCATTGCATTCGAGACCTTCGTGCGTTTTTTTGATTTCAAACCTGTCAGGGAACAGTTGAACGGTGTGATCCACGGCGAGGATAAATACCTTCAGGCTTTTATTGTCATGTGCGGCGGCAGGATTAAGTATACAACGGCCTGCACCGTCTACGATGAAAAAGTTGCGCGCGGAAGGGAAGTCTCCAGTCAGCGGGCGCGTTGGTTCATCAGCTACTTCAAATGCCTGCCCTTTAATATTCAGCTGGTGTGGGATGGCATTCGCCACCTTAACTGGCGGAAGCTGGTCTTCGGTCTGCATGCCTCCTATCCGCCGCTTTTTATTCTTCTTGGATGCAGCCTCCTTTGGGCGGCGGGGATGCTTTTTGTTTTACCCACGGCCAGCTTGCTAGTTTTGTCCGGTGTTGCATGTCTCTTATTGTCTTTCCCTGTATTCCTGATGGCTGGAAACGCTCCGAGAAAGGTATTGTTGAGTTTACTGGCCGCACCCCGGTTTATCTTTTTCCAGATTGCGGCTTTCTTCAAGATCAGCAAAGCCTATAACAAAACACTCGTCACACAAAACAACCGCAATGTCTCGCTTGAAGAGGTTCGGATGTACCAGAAAATTATCGCGGATCAGTCGATGGTCTCCAAGAAACCCGAGCGCATTCACCGTTGAATCGGGACATCACCGCGCCGCTTTACGGATAACGATATGCCACACGTCGCCTGTGCCGATGGCATAACGGCCGGCGAAATTTCCCTGGTTTATACCCAGGGAAAAATTCATCAGGCTGTTCTGATATGCGACTGCTTCACCGACCCTGACATCAGCAAACGTCTTTCCAAAAAGGACCTTCCCTTCATATCGCACAATATCCCGTTCAAGAATTTTAACGTGCACCGGATCGCCGGGTTTTATCCCCAGCTTGTCCAGCGCAGCCTGATCGATATTGGTCCATACGTTTCCGTATTGTACATCGAGTACGGGTATCATACCTGTTACCTGCCCCTCTTGATACTGCGGCGAGGAAATTGAAAGGCTTACAATGCCGGATGTCAGCACGGGCCCGGCTTCTTCAAAGCTGATGACACGGGCGGCAAGCCTGGCGGCGGTGTATGCATAAACATCCCGGCCGTGAAAAGTATAGGATGCAGATGATCCTGCCAGCCGGTTTCTGGATTCATCGATCTCCCGTACTTCCGCCAGGCCGAGCGACTTGCCTACCATCGTAAGCGTGCCATTGTCAGGCGATACGAAGTAATGCCCTGAGCGCGTCTTCATCACGATCGATTTGCGACTGGACCCGACACCCGGGTCAACCACTGAAACGAAGACCGTTCCCACCGGCCAGTAACGGGCGACCTGTTCCAGGCGGTATGCTGCTTCATAAATATTAAATGGCGTGATATCATGTGTCAGATCGTATAATTTGAGGTCAGCCGATACCGAAACAGCAACGCCCTTCATGGCGGCAACGGCACCATCCTGTAGACCAAAGTCGGACTGAAACACCAGGATGTTCTGCGCACCCGCCGCGGCATAAGCAAAGAGGAAAACGGTAGTTAAAACTGTCAATAGCCTGCATTTCATAATAAGTGTGTTTTCGGAAAATTAGGAGTTTATACTTCCGGGTGGATGATAAAATGTCATCAAAAAATTGCCGTTCGGAAAGTTCTCGCAACAATCGTTTTAACACGACGTTTTGCCATGCCCCGGTAAGATTTCTCCCTCGGACCGAACATTTACCGCCCTGTGCTCTGGCAATAAGCTTCCCCGCATCGGCCTTTTCGCTATCTTTGCAGCTTGATCTTTTTACAACGATGATTGCTGCTAACAATATCTCCCTTCAATTTGGGAAACGGGTGCTTTTCGACGAGGTGAACCTGAAATTCACCCCGGGTAACTGTTATGGTGTGATCGGTGCCAACGGTGCCGGCAAATCCACTTTTTTAAAGATCCTTTCGGGAGAAATTGATCCGACCCGGGGAAACATCAGTATTGAGCCCGGCAAGCGGATGGCCGTCTTGCGGCAGAATCACCATGAATTCGATGAGGTGACTGTTCTGGATACTGTCATGATGGGACATCAGCGCTTGTGGAGCATTATGCAGGAAAAGGACGCCATCTATGCACGCCCTGACTTCAACGAAGCGGACGGCATCCGGGCTTCCGAACTGGAAGGCGAATTCTCCGAGATGAATGGATGGAACGCGCAGTCCGATGCAGCCGCGCTGCTCAGTGGCCTGGGTATCGCTGAAGAAGAACATTATAAGTTACTGAAGGAACTCAGCGGTAATCAGAAGGTTCGCGTCCTCCTCGCACAGGCATTGTTTGGCAACCCGGATATCCTCATTCTCGATGAGCCTACCAACGATCTCGATATTCATAGTATTACATGGCTTGAGGACTTCCTTCTGGAATTTAAAAATATTGTAATCGTCGTATCCCACGACCGTCACTTCCTCGATACGGTGTGTACCCACATCGTTGATATCGATTTCAGTGCCATTAAATTGTATACGGGAAACTATTCGTTCTGGTATCAGTCGAGCCAGCTAGCACTGTCGCAACGGTCTTCGGCCAATAAGAAAGCGGAAGACAAGCGCAAGGAGTTACAGGAGTTTATTGCGCGCTTTAGTGCGAATGCATCAAAATCCCGTCAGGCAACCAGCCGGAGAAAACTGCTGGAGAAAATCAACGTTGATGATATCCAGGCCTCTAACCGGCGCTACCCCGCTATCATCTTTCAACAGAAGCGCACGGCCGGCGACCAGATTCTTCAGATCGAACATCTGAGTTATGCCGCCAATGGTACGGTACTTTTCAAAGATCTTGATCTGTTTGTCAATAAAGGCGACAAGATCGCATTCCTCAGCAAAGAAAGTCTCGCCATCACTTCGCTTTTCCAGATTCTTGCGGGTGAAGTAAAGCCGACCAGCGGTACCTTTAAATTCGGCCAGACCATCACACCGGCCTACCTGCCGAGTAACAATGAAAAATATTTTGAAACTTCCCAGAACCTGATCGACTGGCTGCGGCAATTCGCCGAAGAAGAAAATAAAGATGAAGTTTACATCCGGGGTTTCCTGGGAAAAATGCTTTTCTCCGGCGAGGAAGTGTTCAAAAAATCGAACGTGCTTTCAGGTGGAGAAAAAATGCGCTGCATGATCTCCCGCGTGATGCTGGCCGGCGCAAACCTGCTGATCCTGGATGAGCCCACGAACCACCTGGATCTTGAATCGATCACAGCCTTTAACAATGCCTTGAAGGATTTTCCCGGCACAGTGCTTTTTACTTCGCATGATCATGAATTCACCCAGACGGTCGCCAATCGCATCGTGGAAATCACGCCGAATGGATTCATCGATAAACTGATGACATACGATCAGTACATTGAAAGTGAAAAAGTAGCGGAACAAAAGGAAGCGCTATATGCCTAGCGGTCAGGTTGCTAAATATCTTTCCGCATGATCCACATGCCAATATCCCGGACGTCGGTGGCGAACGGGATTTCGCCGATCGTTTGAAATCCATGACGGGTGTACAGATCGCGGGCACCGGCATTCGACTTCAGTACATCAAGCCAGAGGAATGGTGCTTTCCGTGACCTGGCTTCATCGTCCATGGCTGACAGGATTGCACCGCCAATACCTCTCCCTACAAAATTTTTCAGGAGGTAGATCTTCTCGAGTTCCAAACCTTTATCAGCAGGCTCCACCGGTAACGGGCTGTTTAATTTAATTTTCATCAGGCCTGTCACAACGTCGTCAACGATCGGAAAATAGTACCGTATGGATGAAAGTAAAAAATGCGCCTGCAGCACCGGCTCACTAAAATGCCGGTCCAGGTATGCTTCCAGTCCACTTGCGCTCCATGCATCCGAAAAGTGATGGCGGTAGGACTGCTTGCCAATTGATTCGATCAGGGCAATGTCGGTAGGTGCCGCCAGTTTCAATAATATCATAGTAAGAGGCTATCAATTAATTGCGTCTGCTGCGCGGGGTTCGTTAACCGATGTTCATTTGTGGCTGCAGCGACGTCCTTGACTACCAAAACTCATTCGGTGCAGTGTGAGTTGTAAAATGCAGCAATGAGGGTCAGATCATCAAAACCGAGCTCACGTTTCTGGATCTTATCTGCCAGTTCAGGACAATCCTGAAAGTATGGCACCATTTCCTTTCTGAATTTTAACCAATACGGCTGCACAAGGTCTTCATTGCCACGTTGAAGGGCATACTGTTCAACGGTATGCGAACCGCCACCCGACATTCCGCCAGCGGAATTCATCGTGGGTGCCGTATGTCGAACGGCATAGATGGTAAATAATCTAAGCGCTCCGTCGACCTCGATCTTCAAAAAGAGCTTGCTCCGGACCGAAGAAAATACGCGTGAATCCAAGGGTGTATTAACGGAAACCATCCGGATAGTCTTGCCTTTAAATGTAAATATTATCTCCCGCGCAAGACCAGCCCGGATTTTTTCCCTGTCCCCCTTCGCATTATAATACGTGACACCTTCCTGTAGCTTTCTGTAATCAGGACTAAAGCTCAAGATCCCAAACGGTATATTAAATATAACATCAACGACTTTATCGCGATAAACGATCTTACCGGGGATTTTCTTAGCGTGTAACGGTCCGATGACAAGTAAAACGGCGGCCAGTGTAAGGTGTATTTTCATAAGGGGAAGATAGCAAAACAACCCGAGAGGGCTTAATATTTTCTCAGTTCCTGACATATTTCGGCTGGTTGCGTTTGTCTCATCCGTTGTCGTCCGCCAAATATTGCATGATCGCATTTATGGCTAAACGCGCTGTTACGTGCTTCGTCGGAGCCAGGCAGCTACACCTTTTTCAATTTAGCTTTCGCAACATTTGCTGCTACACGGCCTTTTACAATTTTTGTGATCAGCCGCAGCGGCATTGGCCTGTCAAGTGGAAACTGGACCGATCCTTTCCCAGTCTTATACGGTGCGAGGTCTTTTCTAAATGCCGGATCCCCGGTAGGCGCAGGAAAAAAACCTATGTGATGTTTGAAGGCGGCGAAGTACACAAGGTTACCTTTGTATACGAAGGTCGGCATACCATATTTGATCGTCTCCGTGGCCCGGGGCGCCGCTTTTTGTATCGTCACCCGGATCGCCTGCAGCATCTTTTGAATATCCGCCGGGAAACGCAAAATATATTCGTCGATATCGGCAGCTTTATTTTTTTCCATGGCGCGTGATCTTAATGTGTTTTTTCGAAGATCCGATCTTACCACTCCTTCGAAATCTTACGTTTACCGTCGCAATTCACTACAGCAATCCTTTCGCTTCGAGCGACGCACGGATCTCTTTGTGATTGGCCCAGAATTTTGTTTCAATCTTTTCCATCGCCTTTTTGAACGCGGGAAGGTCCTTGATCGGGTCGGCTACAGGGTCTTCATCAAACAAAAGCATCCAGTACTTAAAATTTGCCTGTTCGGAAAATGCAGTCATGTGTTCGACCGCCCTGGCAGCGTCGCCTTCGTACGCATAATATCCGGCCAGAAGTGCGTGTTTATAGATGGTTTTTTCATTGTCGGCGAGGACCTTGAAAGCTGCAGCGTACTTTTTTGCCTCCTGCTTCTTTCCCATTTTGTCCAGCACAATGGCGATCTTCAGGTCTTCGTGCTGAAAAACATTCAGCTGTAGTGCTTCCCGCATGCGGATGAACTTCATGTAGTACTGGTAAGCACCCTTGTAATCGCGCATCATGTAACTGATTTTCGCCATCTCTTCCACCATGACGAGTTGCGTGGTATCGCGCGCCAGCTCCCGGTCCAGCCGTTCACGTGCCTTCGCAAGATCTTTGTCGCCGGCATACAGGACAAATACCTTAACCCAACGCGAATAGAAGTTGTCGGGATTATAGGCGAGCGACTTATTGACATACATCAGCGACTCATCGACAAAGCCAGCCTGGATCAACGCGTCACCGAGCCGCAGGTAATGATAGCTTGTCGCCACAGAATCATGTGAAGCACCATCGAGTCGAAGTCCACGCAAGGCGTACTCAAGATATTTTTGGGTATCAGGAATATAATTATTGTAAACATCGGAAAGAAAATTGATCACCAGTACCGAGTTGGGATTGTATACCAGCGCTTTTTCAAGAAAAGGAACCGCCGACTGATAGTCCTTCCGGTGCATGTATACCAGTGCTTTCGCAAGTAAAGATTCCGCTGAAGTTGAGTCGTATAAAAGTGCTTTCTCCGCATAGCTGTCAATCTCGAATTGATACTGCTTTTCGGCCTGGAACATATCGAGATAAAAGTATGCCATGGTGGCAACGGCGTAGGCAAGCGCAAACTCGTCGTCGCGTTCGATGGCCTTCTTGAAAAAGGGAAGTGCCGCGGCCATGTCAACATTCTTGCCATGCATCAGGTTGTTGCCTTTCAGGAACAGGTCATACGCTTCCAGATCTCGGGTGGGTATTTTCCGGATCCGCCTTTCTTCCTCCGGTGTGATGATCGCCTTGATCTCATCCGAAATATTTCGGGCGATCTCCTGCTGTAGTTCAAAAATATCTTTCGCTTCGCGCCGGTACTGCCGGGCCCACAGGTGCTTATCCGTCGCGCCTTCTATCAGTTGGATGTTCAGGAGGATCCGGTCACCGATTTTCTGCCCGCTGCCTTCGATAAAATAGTTTGCATTCAGTTCCCGGGCCATCTCCGGGATCGACTTCGACGAGTTCCGGTATTTTTCAGCGGAAGTCCGGCTGATCACTTTAAGATCCCTGATCTGCTGAAGGTTATTCAGCGTCGATTCCATCAGCCCGTTGATCAGGTAAACATTGGTCGAGTCGTTACTGTCGTTCTTGAAAGGCAGTATCACGATAGACTTTTCAATGTCCTGACCCTTATCAGGGACAGTGGCATACACAAACCATCCGATGATCACGGCTATGGCCAGCCCGGCCGCGCCTGCGATGACGAACCTGCTTCTCCGGGACGACTGCACCGGCGTCACCGGCGCAACCGCTCCGGCTTCCCTTTTTCCCGCCTCCCCTGGCGGAAAACCATAAAACTCGCGGAAACATTTAATGAAGTAAGAGGTGCTGTTGAAGCCTACCTGGTGGGATACTTCAGAAACATTTAAAGAAGACGTCCGCAACAATTCCATGCCGCGTTTCAGGCGGACCTGGCTGATCAGCTGGCTTACCGAAAGCCCGGTCAGCTTCTTTACTTTCCGGAGCAGGTTGGACCGGCTCATGTTCATTTCACGCGCCAGCTCCGAAACCCCGAACTGCTCGTCGGATAGATTTTTCTCTACCACGGCTGTAATCTGGCTCAGAAATTCATTTTCGGCAGGGTTTAGCTCCGTCATATCAGGCTGGAAAGGGGACACTCATCGACAAATCACCGGTTTACAAACACCATCATCTGGTTTTCGGGCGAATCTTTAAAAGAAGCTCGCAGTGGCGAATTTACCGGTTTGACACGGCACTTGCGTCATAATTTATACCGATTCGTCATAATTTATATCGCTTCCCGCAAACTTGATGGTTTTGTGAGCAGCGGTATTTAGTCGCTACGCCCCGGTCAGGCGTTCTTTACGTCATTAAAATTTAAAATATCAAGGTTATGAAAACACTAAACATCGCATCGATTAAAAGATTTGCAGGAATGAGCCTCCTGGCCGCACTCCTATTAACGTCCTGTACTGGTAAACAGGATTCCGCAGCCGGGGAAGGGTCGGCCGCAACGGCCCGACCCGAGGCAAGTACCCCGCCGGTCGATATCCATACCGCTGTCCTTACGGAAAATACCGCCGCTTTGAAACAACATATCCAGGCCGGGTCGAACCTGAATGAAAAAGACCCTTACGGTGGCTCCAGCCCGTTGATCACCGCGTCCCTGTTTGGAAAAACTGCCATGGCGCAGACCCTGCTCGATGCCGGCGCTGACATCAACTTTCAGAACAACGATGGATCAACCGCGCTTCATACTGCCGCATTTTTCTGCCGCCCCGAAATCGTCAAAATGCTGCTGGACAAAGGCGCCGACAAGACCATTAAAAACAAGTTCGGCGTCACTGCCTATGAGTCGGTTACACCGCCGTTCGAGCAGGTGAAGAATACATATGACATTATGGGAAAAGTATTAAGCCCGATGGGGCTTAAACTGGACTATGCCTACATCGAAAAAACGCGGCCCGAAATTGCCGGCATGTTAAAGTAGTGATTGATCAACCAGCAATATGACAGCAGCAAACAGACGGTATGACATCGATGCCATACGCGTAATAGCCATCGGGTTACTCCTGGTATACCACGTCGCAATCGGATTTCAGCAGTGGGGAATCATGATAGGATTCATTGCAAACGACCATCCGTGGTCGTCGCTTTGGGTTCCCATGTCCATGCTGAATGTCTGGCGAATACCCCTCCTGTTCTTCGTTTCCGGCATGGGCGTATACTTCGCGATCCAAAACCGCGATTGGAAAGGGCTCATGCTCGAACGTAGCGGGCGTATACTGGTACCGTTTGTGATCGGAATATTTTGTATCGTTCCCCTTCACACGTACCTCTGGCAATATCATTACCAGTTCGACCTGGCCTACAACCCCAACCCCGGCCACCTCTGGTTCCTTGGAAATATTTTTATCTATGTTCTGCTTTTGTCGCCGCTGTTCTTTTTCCTGAAAAGAAATGAGAATGGTGCCTTCGTGCAGGGCATAAAAAAAATCTTCGGCTCACCATGGGGACTGGTCCTGCTCATGGCTGCCTTCGTTGCTGAAGCCTTACTGGTCAATCCCAATCCGTTCGAACTGTATGCCATGACGTGGCACGGGTTCTTCCTTGGGCTGCTGGCGTTCCTGTTCGGGTTTTGTTTTGTATTCAGTGGCGCCGGTTTCTGGGACATGATCCGGAAATGGTGGTGGGTATTTATCCTGGCCGCGGCCGCACTTTTCACGTACAGGCTACTGCAATACCAGATGCGCGTGCCGGCCTACCAGTTGGCCATCGAGTCAAATTGCTGGATTTTATCGGTTCTTGCTGTTGGGTACCGGTACCTGAACCGTCCCGGTAAAGTACTTCGCTACCTCAGTGAAGCAGCTTATCCCATTTACATCGTACATATGATCTTTCTTTACCTGGCATCCATGCTGATCTTTCCACTTTCTATCCCGGTGCAAGTTCAATTCTTCCTGGTTTTGCTTTGTACGGTCAGCGGCTGCTTGATCTTTTATGAGTTCATCATTCGACGCATAAATTTTTTGCGGCCGCTGTTCGGATTAAAAATGAAATCCCGGCTTTCAGCCACTGCAGAAAGCAAACCATCACTCACCAATCCCTGAAAAAATCATTATGGTAAAACTCGATAGTGTATTCAAACATTTTGGCACCAGGACGGTAATCGATAATCTTTCATTTTCGGTCGGACAAGGAAAGCTGTTCGGGTTACTGGGTCCGAATGGCGCCGGTAAAACAACGACCATCAATATGATCATCGGTGCGTTGAAACCGGATGCCGGCACGATCCACATCAACGGTGACGGTAACCCCCAACAGCAACGTATCAGGCGCTTACTGGGCGTCGTTCCACAAACGC
>DASPJC010000218.1:0-2378 GCA_035628815.1 Ohtaekwangia sp.
CCTGAAAGCCCATAAAACAAAGCACAATGGCGCCGATGAAGATCCAGAATTCACGCGAGTACATCGATGCCTCTTTCTCGGTGGAGGGAATTTTTTTCCAGCGGACAACCATCAGCACGATCGCGCCGACAAGAAAGAAAAACAGGTAGACCAGCAGTTGCCCGCTTAGCCCGAGATCAGTAAAAGAGTGTACAGAAACATCCCCCAGCACGCCGCTCCGCGTGAGGAAGGTAGCGTAAAGAATGAGAATGAAGGTGGTTACAACCAGGATCAACGACGCCTTGAGCGCCATCTCGCTGTTTTTGTAAGTGATCATGGTGTGGATGGAAGCGATCAGGAACAGCCATGGAACATACACGGCATTCTCCACGGGATCCCAGTTCCAGTAGCCGCCAAAGTTAAGTGTCTCGTAGGCCCAATAGCCACCCATTAAAATTCCCAATCCTAAAATAGCGCCGCCGATCAGTGCCCAGGGCAAAGCAGGCCGTACCCAATCCTGGTATTTCTTCAGCCACAGGCCAGCCATGCCGAACGAAAACGGTACCAGGGTGAGCGCGTAACCCAGAAATAATGTTGGTGGATGGATCACCATCCAGTAATTCTGCAACAAGGGATTTAAACCTGTTCCGTCGGCAGGGATAAATTCCGGCTGCGTCTTGAAAACAGGTGCGTCCTGCATGGCTTCGCGCAGCAGGATAAAGGGTGAGCTTCCGATCTTCAAATCGATCACTGGTAATACAACGCCCAGGATCATCGATGTCAGGAAGGCCTGTACCAGACCGAAGATGGTCATGACCGGCGCTTCCCAGAACCTGTTCGTCAGTATAAGAATGATACCCAGCACACTATGCCAGAACATCCACAACAGGAAGCTGCCTTCCTGTCCGTTCCAGAAAGTTGAGATCAGGTAGTAAATCGGAAGTTTGCGATCGGAATGGCTGTAAGCGTAATGGTATTCAAAGTAGTGATTTAAAATAATGGTGAACAACGTGATGCAAACGCCGACGATGGAAGCCGCGTGAATGTAGAAGCTTATTTTCCCGTTGAGCGTCCACGAACGTTTTTTTTCGATATCCTGCGCAGCGGTTGCCTTGAAATATGCGAACGCCGATAACAGCGCTGTAACGAAACCAATGATAACAAAAAGGTGACCCAGGTCACCCACGAAATAATGCATCATAAAAGCGATTTGAAATTACCCGGTGCAGGAATTCTGGACATTACTACCCTGACCCTAAACATTTACATTTTCTTCCTGGTACTTAGAGGGGCACTTTAAAATAATCTTGCTGGCGTTGAAATGGTCACCATTATAACTCCCGATCACGACGACTTTTTCAGAGCGCATCAGATCTGCCGGCATAGGTTCGTTGTATTCGACCCGCTGTTCGTGGCCGGTATCATCGACGAGGATAAAGGAAAAAGAAACCTTGTCAGCCCCTTCCTGGATTCCGATCACGTGGCCATCCGCATCCTTTTTCAACTCGCCAACAACATGAATGCTCTTCTTCTTTCCGGTTAAAGCCATTTCATAGGCCTGATCGAAGTTGACATATGTACTCGCGTCACCGGCGGTTGAAACGATAATGCCGATCGCGGCGGCAATAACGATGATGATAAGAATGTGTGTTTTTTTCATATTTCGACACCCTCGGATTCGGGGCCAAAATTAGGGACAAACGACCAGAATAGCAGGAAAACATCAACAAAAACGATGGCTTTCAGACGTTTTTTGATCGTTTTTCCACCCGGTCTTCAAGTTTTTTGACTTTCCGGTCCATCAGGAAGAGATAAACGATAAAACCGGCCAAAACGATCAGGATAATGGCGAGCAAAACGTAAATTTTTCCATCGGCACGCAGGCGGTCAGCCATTTCGGCCGTCTGGGCATATACGGCCCCCGGCAATAAGTACAGTAACAATAAATTAAAGGCTTTAGTGGCTGCTTTCATTTTCCTGTTCAGTTATTTTTTCTTCAATCGCTTTGATGCGTACGCGAAGCGTTGTTATCCATACACCGATAAGGATCCACGCGATCCCCGACACGTAAAATACGGGGCGCATCCGGCTGTCGAGGTCATACATATTAAACGCGGGATTTCCGCCTGCGCCAGGGTGCATAGAGTCTGTGAGCCTGGGGATGATAAAGAGCAACGGGATCATGGTGGCAAAAGCGAAAATGTTATATACCGCGCTGAGCCGGGCCCGTTGTTCCTCATTTTCCAGTGAGCCACGGAGAACAAAATAAGCCAGGTAAATCAATAGGGCAATAGCTGACATATTTTGTTTGGGATCGCCGTGCCATGGTGATCCCCATGCATAGTTTGCCCATATCATCCCGGTCAGCATGCCGATAATACCGAACACAAGACCGACAT
>DASPJC010000219.1:0-2275 GCA_035628815.1 Ohtaekwangia sp.
GGAGTCTTTATGGTCCGCACGGAACGGCCGCATTTGGTTACAGCGGTTGGAACGGAACGATTGTCCCCACGCCTTTTTACGAAATGTATGATGATGACGATATCCGGAAACGGCAGTTCCTGGTCGGCCCTCAGCCGGGAAATGTGAACTATCACCTGAATGTAGCGTCGCTGATAGACCCAGGTGCCGATCCGCAGGCCGGTGTGCGCAATGTGAAATTTTTCCCGGCCGGCGACAATGGCGGCGACGGTGCTTCGAATGATTTTCCCATCTATCGCTATGCCGACATTCTTTTGATGAAAGCGGAATGCCTCGTGAGACTGGATAATGCGGCAGACGCGAAGCCCCTGGTGGATGAAGTCCGGCAGCGTGCAGGTCTTGATCCACTCGCTGCCGCGCCAACGATCGACGATGTTTATCGCGAGCGAAGCCTCGAACTTAACATGGAGGGACACCGGCGGCAGGATATGATCCGCTTCGGTACCTTCCTCCAGCCACACTGGTTCAAAGGGCAATCTCCGGATCACCGGAAGCTCTTTCCGATACCAACGGCTGCACTGGACGCTAATCCGAACCTTGAACAGAATCCCGGCTATTAAACGAGACCGACCATGAAAAAACATTTTAAAATATTTGTGCTCTTTACCACCGCACTGTCGTTCTTTTTCGCCTGCGATGACGATGCGCGCCTGAGTGTGCTGAAGCCCGTAAATTTTACCAGCGCGCCTGACATCTCTGCCGGAGCGGTAGTTATTACGGAGGATAACAAGGTTGAAACATTGCTAACGGTTTCCTGGGATGCTGTTGTCTTCCCCGTGGAAGGCCCTGTAACGTATACGTTGCAGTTTGATACGCCCAACGACACCAGCGGCGTCAACGGCTGGGCTGAGGTGGTCACGCATGAGGTCGGTGAAGATCTGTTCTCGACAAGCTTCAGCGGCGCAGAACTCAATGAGATCGCCCTCCAGCTGGGTCTTGAACCCGGGCAGGAAGGATCGATCGTCATCCGCATTCAGGGTACCATGAGCCGCAACATCTTTTCCCCTGCGCGCGCCGTACAGGTAACACCAATAGACGTCCCGGAGATCATTGACTATCCCTCGCTTTATATCGCCGGTGATTTCCAGGGCTGGAACATCGCCGCGCCGTCGAAAATCTCTTCCGTGAACGATGACGGTGTTTACGAGGGATACATTTATATTCCTGCTGGCGGGACAAATGAGTTTAAACTCTATGCGCAGCCGGATTGGGAACCGACATCCTATGGATATGAAAGTGAAGGTAAGATCATGGTTGCCAATTTCGCGGGCGCGAACTTCGTGGCGCCTTCGGATGGATACTATCTCTTTATGGTGAATCTGAATGACATGACCTACCAGCTGATCAAAACTTCATGGGGAATGATTGGTGCGGCGACGCCCGGTGGATGGGATGCTGACACACCGCTATCCTATGATCCGGACACACAAACGTGGAATGTTACGGCGGATATGAAGGCCGATGGTTCATTCAAATTCAGGGCAAACAATGCCTGGGTTGTTGACTTCGGTCTGGCGGCGGGCAGGCCTGCCTATGCCAACCACCCGTGGTTGCCATACGTCGAGCAGCCTCACTTTACCGTGCCTTCGGATGGCAATTATACCATCACACTCGACTTGCATATTCCTGGCAACTACACATACAAGATCAGGAAAAATTAAATGATGAGCCGGGGTTTGGAGATCAAGCCCCGGCTTTAACCGTACGAAAGCTAACTGAAGAAAAGATGATACCATTGAAGATGTGGCGTGGAGCGTGTTCACCAAGGGGTTTTGCAGGATCACTCATCCGAAAGAGCTTTGTCCTGTTACTGGTCGTGCCGCTTTCGCTGTTTGCATCCTGCAGCAAGGATAATGATTCGACACCACGAAAACCCGTCGTCACCGAAGAGGAACCGGTGCAGTACGATGTTCCCTTTGATAACGTACCCGCTACTGCTGATATAGTGATGTATGAAGTGAACCTCTGGGCCTTCAGCGAACAGGGTAACCTCGATGGCGTGAAAGCGGGTCTCGATCACCTGAAGGAACTGGGCGTTAACGTGGTGTGGCTCATGCCGGTCTATGAGATCGGAGAGCTTAATGGTATCGGCTCACCTTATGCTATCAGGAATTATAAAAAAATCAATCCTTCTTTCGGTACACTGGAGAACCTTCGTTCGCTGGTAAAGGAAGCACACGCCCGTGATATGGCCGTCATACTGGACTGGGTGGCAAACCACACCGCATGGGATCAT
>DASPJC010000220.1:0-3881 GCA_035628815.1 Ohtaekwangia sp.
AAGAAAACGGAACCAGATCATCCTGGACCTGTATGAAGGCATGAAGCTTGCCGCCGACACGCTGGAAAAGCAGGGCGTGCGCATCAGTCTGCGGGCCTATGACACGGAGCGCAATATTACCAGGATCAAAAATATTTTGTCCACCGATGAGCTGAAAAGTACAGACCTCATCGTGGGTCCGTATTTCCAGGAGGAGAATGACCTGATCCAGGAATTTTCACAGGCGCAAAAAATCAATGTATTCAACCCGCTTTCCGGAAACAGTGACATCACGGGTGTCAACCCCTTTGCGTTTCTGTTCCAGCCATCCTATGAAACACTGGGCAGGAAGTCGGCCGAATTTCTGGCCAGTTACAAATTGAAGAAGAAGAACTGCATGGTTTTTTACGGCACTACCCGCCGTGATTCGTTGATGGCTGCAAACTTCATCCAGACCGCCAATGCAAAAGGGCTGACAATCGTCTCTGCATTGAAAATACCGAAAGAGTCGGTCGGAAAGATCATCCCGACGCTGGCGACGGCAACGGAATACGATGAGTTCAAATATCCAAAGCAGTTCACGCTGAAAAAGGACAGCCTTGGCAGTATCTATGTGGCATCCGATGATGCATTGATCTATGCTAAAGTTCTCAGCAGTGTTGAGCAGCGCGGTGACTCGATTCTGGTACTCGGTGCCGAAGACTGGATCGAACAACCGGTGGTGGGTCTTGAAAAGTTCCAGACGCTGCCCGTCGTTCTTGCGGCGCCGAACGCAATCATCCAGGGCAATAAACACTACGCTGCTTTCTTTAAAAAATTTTTAAAAGAACATGGACGTGCACCTGACCTGTATGCGCGCATCGGCTATGAGTTCATGCTTTTTGCGGGAACCCAGTTGAAGAAGCACGGTGTTTATTTCCAGGAAGAGATGAGCAAGCAGACTTTCATTCCGGGGTTCCTGACGTCAGGATTCAACTTTCAGCTCAGCCGCGATAACCAGCTAGTTCCTTTTATATCTTTAAAAGACGGAAAGGTCGGACTGGTAGACAAGCGATGAAAATCTTCCTTCCCTGAAAAATTTTTAGCCCTTTAGCCATGAGCATTAACGATCATTCCCGGAGCAAGTCCCTTTTTGCAAAAGCCAAGCAATTTATACCAGGCGGCGTCAATTCGCCGGTGCGTGCATTCCGGGCTGTGGGCGGTGATCCCTTGTTTATCAAAAACGGTAAAGGACCCTACCTCTACGATGAGGATGGGTATAAATACGTGGATCTGATCAATTCCTGGGGGCCAATGATCCTGGGTCATGCGCACCCTGTCGTGGAGGAAGCGGTGAAGGCAGCACTCTCAGCTTCGCCCTCTTTCGGCGCGCCGACGGCCCGTGAGGTGGAAATGGCAGAACTGATCTGCACACTGATTCCATCCATAGAAAAGGTGCGGATGGTCAACTCGGGCACGGAGGCCACCATGTCGGCGATCCGCGTCGCGCGCGGCTTCACCGGACGGGATAAGATCATCAAAATGGAAGGCTGCTACCACGGTCACGGCGATTCGTTTCTTATCGCCGCGGGTAGCGGGGCATTAACCTTCGGCACACCGGATAGCCCCGGCGTTACAAAAGGCACGGCGAAAGACACCCTCATTGCACCGTTCAATGATTTGCCGGCGGTGGAGACCATTCTCGAAACGAACAAAAATGAAATTGCCGCGCTCATCCTTGAGCCGGTGGTGGGCAATATGGGTTGTGTCATTCCGGAACCGGGCTACCTCCAGGGTTTGCGCGCCCTTTGTGATACCCATGGCGTTGTGCTGATCTTCGATGAAGTCATGACGGGTTTCCGCCTTGCCCTTGGTGGGGCACAGGAGCGTTTTGCTGTGACACCCGACCTGACCACCTTAGGTAAGATCATCGGCGGAGGGTTGCCTGTAGGCGCTTACGGCGGAAAGAAAGAGATCATGGAATTTGTCTCACCCGAGGGCCCTGTCTACCAGGCCGGAACACTTTCGGGTAATCCACTGGCGATGGCGGCAGGACTGGCCATGCTGAATCACCTGAAAAATAATCCATCGGTGTATGCCCAGATTGATCGTATCACGGAAAAGCTGGCCGAAGGTCTTCGTCAACAGGTCGCTGCGCGCGGACTGAAGTGTACGATCAACCATGTCGGTTCAATGTTCACACTATTTTTTACCGATACGCCGGTGATCAACTACGATACTGCAAAGACCTGTGACACGCAGCTTTTTGCACAATACTTTCAAGCCATGCTCACGCAGGGTATTTACATGGCGCCGTCACAGTTTGAAGCGATGTTTGTGTCCGCCGCGATAACGGACCAGGTTGCGGAGCAGATCCTGGACGCCAGTGCTCATGCTTTCGCCAGCATGAGCTGAACCGGCGATCATATTCTGAATGACAGACCCAGGTAGACGCGCGTTGGTGATTCTTTATTCAATCCCTGGTTGGTCGCGATGTCTATCTTTACGTTCTCAGATGCATTATAGATGAGGCCACCGTTGGCTGTAAAAATCTGGCTGCCCGGGGTCCATGCGCCGAATGCTTCCACATAAAAATCAAGGTTGCCCACCAACGGTCCGCCGATCACAATGGTCTGAAAAAAACTAACGTCCCGGCCATCCGGTCCCGCGGGTATAAAATCAAATTGCGATTGCAGGCCCAGTCCGAGCTTGTTGGAAAGCGCGTATCCAAACGGAAATCCTACACCATAAACAATCTCATTATCGGGCGTGAAAGTGATATAGGGTATTACGCCCAATGCCGTTTCCCCCTCGCCGTCATTTCCCCAGAAGTTATGCTTGAGCCGAATGGTCGTGCTTCCGTAACCTTTGTCCTGGGTGTTTCCCTCTGAATCCTGGTAAATATTATAAAGCTCCACGCCGACATGAATATCCCATGAATGCGTAAGCCCCATTTTATAGAGCCCGTTCATAACATTGATCGTTTGCACACCCTTTCCCTGTTCTTCCCCGGCCCATTTGATCAGGTCACCTTCAAACTGGAAGTGCCCCGCATCAACGGTCATAGGCGATTCCGTCACATCGGGGCGATCGATGCTGAAACCGCGCATTTTTTCCCGTGGCGTCGGGTTAAAAAGGTGGTATGACTCCGTTGAGGATAGTGTGTCCTGTGCCTGCAGACCATGGGTAGACAGCGCAATCAGGAGTATAAGGGAGAGGGTGCGCATGTTTTTTGTAATCAATTGACTTTGTGGCTGAAAGATAAGGCGGATTTTTTAGTTCGCACGACAAGAACTTACATTTTGAAAGGAGCACGGGAGGGAAAGAAACTTTTCTTTTCCAGCCTAATATTGCTAACTTTTGACCTGATCCTCATCTAAATTTTTTAATCGATCAACGCCCCATGAGAAACCGTGCGCTGAAGTACACCATCGGATTTGCCGTTGTTGGTTTAATCATCTCTCTACTGATTGCCTACGTCGAACGCCGCACAGTGACCACTTTCCAGGATAACATGCCCTATGTAAGTCTGGGCGACAATATCAAGAATCGCACTTCAGGCGCCCACCTTTGGTTCGAGGAATTGCTGGGTGGCGACGCTTCGTTAGATTTTGAGCGGGACGTCATGGCGCAGCTTAACACTGTCCGAGCCGCGCTGCAGGCTGCTTACGACGGAAAAACAACAGAACACGGCGCCTTTGAGAAGGCCATCGATGAGGATACGAAGGTCATCCTGAAAGAAGGGCTGGTAGGCATCGACAAGCTGATATCAACGGCCCGCGAACGCTGGAAAGCACGACAGGAATCTCAAAATTCCAGTGACTCCGCCAGCGCCGCCATGAATAGTGGTGCCGGAAGCCAGCTGGACCAGCAGTTCGATTCGACGTATGAAAATTTCCAGCTAACCATGGACAGGCTGATCG
>DASPJC010000221.1:0-5722 GCA_035628815.1 Ohtaekwangia sp.
CTGTCCGGCCGGCGCCCTGGGGCGTCAGTGTATTGGAAGAAAAAAAAGGGATGTACAATGCTTTGCTCTATAAAAAGTTTCCTGTGCTGTTCCGGCAAAAAATTCAACCCGAACGACCCTGGCAATACTACGTGATCGTCCTTTCGTTTATACTGCTTTTTGTTTCGATCGCGTTTAAATCGGCCCTTTGGAGCAGCACTTTCTTTATCGTATGGCTACTGTTCACATCCGCTTTCATCCGCAAAAGACTTTTACAGCGTTCGAAGGCATGGTATCACGTCACCGAGATGATCGCGACCTCGGTGATGATTCCGTTCCATTCGCTTTACTGGCGGCTTTACGGCGCTATTAAATTCAGAGTCTTTTTTGTGTGAGGTATAAGCAAGTCGTCAGGAATGAGCGTTGCCTCGCCATCCAATATCTCATCAGCAGCCTGGACGATGTCAACGGGGCAAAGCCGAAAACTCCCCGCCCCGTACAACCCGTTCACATAGCGGATCACCTCATTCCGGCTCTGCATCGATTCCGGCACATCGAAGGGGAGAACACGTCCCGTTCCGCGCCAGGGCGTATGCTGGGGATTAGTCATGGCATACAGGACGATTACCGGTGTTTCCAGTGCAGCGGCAAAATGAATGGTAGCCGTGTTTACTGAAATGACCAGGCGGGCCCGACGGATCAATTGGAGGAATTCGGTCAGCGACAATATACCGGCAAGGCACTTACACCGTTCACCGATACCGTTGGCAATATCGGCTGCAAGCGCCGCCTCGGCGGCAGACCCCGTAACCAGGAGAGGGTAACCGCGTTCACGCAGATTTTTCCCAACCTCGATCCACGACTCCTTTGGAAATTCACGCTTTCGTTCGCTCACACCCGGATGCAATATCAAGAAGCGGTCGTCAATGGCTACCTGCCTCGCGTTCAGCTTCTCGGCCAGTGCACTATCGGCTGCCGGTACGGTCAGTTTCAACCGATTGCCAGCACCAATGGCGCCAACAGACATTACCAGGTCAAGGTCCCGCTGTACCTGATGGCGGATAAAGGCATACGGTTCAGCTTCTGGTAGCCAGTCCGTGAGCAACGCGTAGGGATTCTCCCGGCAGTAAGCGATACGGCGCGGTATACCGGCCATCGCGCACAGCATTGCGGCAGGCAGTGGATTTTGGCTGAACACTGTGAAAAGGAAGGCAGCGTCAAATTGCCGCTCATGCAACGTATTGATGATCGCTGCCAAATCACCGGCGTGATTCGATTTTACCCATGGCGCATCAAAGACAATCACATCATCTACGAACGACAAAAAAGGTATAACACCCTGCGCCATTGTAGAGGTCAGGACGGTGATCCTGCAATTGAACGTTTCTTTCAGTGCTTCCATGGCAGGTGAAGACATGACGACGTCCCCCATGTTATCCAGTCTCACGCAAAGAATATTTCTGAAATCCGACGCCATAGTCAGGCCAGTTGCGTATGGCTGATCCGTTGTATTATACGCGTCGTCGAATGATCGGGTATCAAAGGTAACAGGACAATTCGTCCGCCCAACGATTCCACAGTATCCGCTTCGGGAAGCCGGTCTTTTGTATAGTCGCCACCTTTGACGAAGATATCCGGACGCACGGCCCGGACAAGCGTGATTGGTGTATCGTCTGAAACATCACCGAACGGCACTACGTGGTCAACCGACGATAAGCCTGCTAATACCTGTATCCTGTCTTCGAGCGGATTGATTGGACGCTGTTCACCCTTTATTCGTCGTATGCTGTCATCCGTGTTCACACCGACAATGAGAATATCACCCAGCGCCCGGGCACGGTTAAGGTAATCCACGTGACCGCTGTGAAGGATATCAAAACATCCGTTCGTGAAAACAATTTTCTTTCCAAGGGTTCTGTACACGTCAACGAGTACCGGGATGTCTTCATGCGTAGCAATGAATTTCTCCCGCGCGTTAAACGATGCAAGAAGTTCCTCCCACCGGCAATGACCGGTCCCCTCCTTCCGGATCGCGATAGCCGCCGCCGCTGTGGCCATGCGTGCCGCGACTTCGCTGGTGGCACCCGTCATGGCAAACAATGTGAAAGCGCTGATATAAGTATCTCCCGCACCCGATACATGAACGTTGGATTGGGTTGGTGCCGGAAGATAGTGCGCAAAATTTTCCCGCTTAAAAACCAGCGAGCCGTCAGTGTCCAGGGTGAGTGCAATGTGCTCCGCTCCGGTCACGTCGTACAACTGCTTGCCGGCAGTACGAAGACGTTCGACCCGTTCTTCTCCTGTCAACGCCGTGCCTATCAGTCCGCACGCCTCCTCGAAATTCGGCTTAACCAGGGCCGGATGCAGATGTTTAAACGCCTTTAACCTTTTTGAATCCACGGCAATAAATTTCAGCGAGGCTCCCGCCAGGTGGCCTATGAAATCAATCATCGTTTGGGTGACGACGCCTTTATCGTAATCAGACACAATGACACCGTCGCATGTACGATATGCTGCTGCAAGGTGCTGCTGAAGTTTTTGGTCCGTTTTATCATCGATCGGAGACTCATCACCTTCATCATAACGCAACAGGATCTGCGTACCCGCAACGACCCTCGATTTCACAATGGTGTGCCGTGCCCCGACCTGCAGTACGCACTGCGTGTCGACACCGGCGTTGTTTAGCAGCTCAATCAGCTGATCTCCCGCGGCATCCTTTCCAAGAACGGAGCAGTAACAAACCTCGGCGCCAAGCGATCGTACATTTAATGCGGTGTTTGCAGCACCACCAGGGATTTTTTTTGTCCGTTCAATATTCACAACCGGCACGGGTGCCTCCGGCGACAGGCGGGTTGTCTTCCCCTGGAGGTATACATCGAGCATTGAATCGCCCAGGACCAGAATCTTTTTGGATCTGAAAAGATTAATGGATTGAAGGTGCCGCGGTTCCATGGATTTTTTTGTTAACAATAATGTCTGCCGCTTCGCGAAGACTACCTGCTGTGAATGCCGGCTTCCTTCGTTCAGACCATTTGAATTCGGTTTCGTTGCCGTTATCCAGCAGGATGGTTGTGCATCCGGCAACGTTTCCTGCCTCGATATCATCCAGGATATCGCCAATCATCCAGGAAAGATGAAGATCAATACCGAGCTCGCGTGAGGCTGTGAGAATCATTCCGGGCTGTGGCTTTCTGCACGCGCAAACGATGCTGTGTTCGGGTAAAACCCCCTCCGGATGATGCGGACAATAATAAAAGCCATCCAGTGCGACATCGTACGCAGCCAGTAATTGACGTATCCTTGACTGGACGTCCTGCAATGCGCTTTCAGTGAAATAGCCTTTTGCCACGCCCGATTGGTTTGAAACAACAATTAATGTATACCCGCTGTCTTTCAACGCCCGCAGGCTCTGACCCGCCAAAGGCTGCAGTTCGATCAGCGCCGGATCAACATTGTAGGGCACGTCGTGTATCAGTGTGCCATCCTTATCGATGAATACTGCCTTGCGCTCAGTCATGTGCCGTCACTTTAGCAAATCCGTTCACGGAGCGGCCATCAGCATGCAAAACTTTTGCATGCCCGTTGCGACCGTTATGCTTATTTCCGAAAAGCTGCGTCTCTACGAAACCGCATAGGGTGTGCAGAATATGAAGGTGTGCCTCCTGGATGCGCTGGACATTAAAAGACGGAACGGTAATGACTACCTGCGCATGCTGCGACAGCACGCCGCCGCCTTTTCCGGAAAGGGCTATACAGGTCATTCCTTTCTTTACGGCCATTTTCACTGCCTGAATAATATTCGGCGACTGTCCACTCGTCGAAAAACAAAACAGCACGTCACCTTTTTGCCCAAAGGCCTGCACCTGCCTTGCAAAAACATCATCGAAGCCGATGTCGTTTGACCAGGCTGTAACAACGGCACTATCGGCTGTCAACGTTATGGCTGGCAGTCCGCGTCGATACGCCAGCTCAAACCGCCCAACCAGTTCCGCTGCCATGTGCTGACTTTCCGCGGCGCTACCGCCATTACCACAGATCAAGACTTTTTTATTGGCGGCAAAACAGCGCGTCAGAACACCCGCGGCTTCCATGATCGCAGGTATGAGGGATTGCTTTACTGCCTGTAGTGTTTCGATGGCCTCTTCAATGGCCTGTTCTGCGACGGTTATTTCAGCTTGGCTGCTATCCGCCGACTTCTGCGTATAAATAGTGCGTTGATACACATCAGACACCTGCTCGGCAATGGTACTCCACGTGAACAAGCGATTCGCCCGCCGGATAGACCGCCGTCGCATCTCGTCCAATGTATCCGGCGTGGTGATCAATTGCTGAATTCTGTCTGCGAGTGCCTGCGGGTTATTTGGCGGCACGAGGCAACCTGTCTTACCATCTTCGACACTATACTTGATACCGCCCACCGCTGACCCGATAACGGGTGTGCCACACGCCATTGCTTCCAGCGGCGTTATACCGAACGGCTCATACCAGGGAGTTGTTATAAAAATATCCGCGGCTGCATAGTAGTATCGAAGAATTTCCCGGCTTTTCCTCCCGGCGAAATGGATGCGTCCCGACACGCCTTCCGCAGCAGCAATTTCCCTTAGCCGGTTGATCTCCTCGTCCCGTCCCTCCTGCGGATCCTCTTCCTGGCCGCCCACAACGAGAAGGTTGAGATCGGGATGCATCGCAGACAACCTTCCCAGGGCACGTATCACATTATCGACACCTTTCCGCGGTACCATCCGCCCAAGTTGTAACAGGTATTTTTTACCCGGATCAAGTTTCAGGACCATTCGGGCGAGCAGGCGATCCACCGGGTAAAATTCATTGGGATTAAAACCACAAGGTATGATAGTGATTTTGGAAGGTTCTGCAGCATAGTACCGGACGAGATCATCGAGATCCTGCGGGCATTCAGCAATGATATGATCCGCATCCCTCACAATACGCTTTTCGATTTCTATCCGCTCCGGCGGAAACTTATCATCGTCGCCCTGGTATATTTTCCGCACTTGTCCAAGCGCATGAAACGTAACCACAAACGGGATCTGAAGCGCATCCCGGATGTTCAACGCGACGAGCGCTGACATCCAGAAATTGCTATGGATCAATGGATAGGGTTGCTTTTCAGCGATGATAAAGCTGATCATGTTAGCGGTGAAATCCGTCATGAAAGGAAGCAGCGCTTCCTTTGCAATGACCTCTTTTGGCCCGGCCGGGACATGAATCACCCGCACTCCCGGAACCCACAGAATTACTTCCGGCAACTTTTCATTGTCCCACCGCGTAAAGATATCCACCTGGTAGCCGGTACGCACCAGGTGCCTTGCCAACTCGCCCACGTAAACATTCTGGCCCCCGCTATCGACGCCACCAAGTGTTGCCAGGGGAGACGCATGTTCACTGATAAAAGCAACTTTCCTTTTCATGGGTTAACGGGTTAACATGTCGACGACCTCACGGGCCGGGCCATGTGCTTTGTGCCTGGTCACATGTTCGAACAGCATGAGCCAGTCGTTTACGAATCTTTCAATACTAAATCGCTGCATGGCTACCTTTCTTCCTTCTTCGCCAAGCTGCCGCGCGAGTTCACGGTCGTTGAGCAGTAGCCTCATTTTAGCGATAAGCTTTTCGGGGTCAGTATCCAGGAACCCGGAGTAACCATCGCGAATTACCGAAACCATTTCCGTGGTAGCCAGTCCGACGACAGGCATGCCAATCATCATGGCTTCGCAGACCGCCA
>DASPJC010000222.1:0-5885 GCA_035628815.1 Ohtaekwangia sp.
GCTGAACATGATGACGTTGTTCTCGTTCCTGCTGGCCCTGGGTATCGTGGTGGATGACGCGATCGTGGTCATCGAAAATACCCACCGGGTATTCGACAACGGCAAGGTGCCGATCCGCAAGGCGGCGAAGATCGCTGCGGGTGAAGTATTCCTTCCGGTGCTTTCCGGTACGCTGGTGGTGCTGGCGCCGTTCATTCCACTCGCATTCTGGCCGGGCGTTATCGGTAAATTCATGTTCTTCCTGCCGATCACGCTGATCGTCGCGTTGCTCGCGTCGTTGCTGGTGGCGTACATCATTAACCCGGTGTTCGCGGCCGACTTTATGACAAAACATGATCATGACCACGAGAGCAAGAGCAAATTCACACGCGGTTTCAAGATCACAGCGGTTGTCTTCGGTGCCATCGCGTTATTGTTCTACCTCATCGGTTTCTCAAGCCCCGGCACGACCGTTACCGATATTGATGGCGTAACGGAGCATCATCCGTCCGGCTATCTCGGACTGGCGAACTTTACGGTCTTTATGTTCCTCGTCTATGTACTGCATCACTTTTACCTCCAGCGGGTGGTATCCAGCTTCCAGACCAGCGCCTGGCCGAAAGTGCAGGCGAACTACAAGAAGTTAATTACGTGGTGCCTGGCAGGGCGGCGACCCTTCGGTATTATCGCGGGTGTCGTGGTATTATTTATCTTCTCGATCGTATTCACGGCCATCCGGAAGCCGCCCGTAGTGTTCTTCCCGAGCGCTGATCCGAATTTTATCTTCGCCTACATCCGCATGCCGATCGGAACTGACCAGCTCGTCACCGATTCCGTAACCAGTGTTGTGGAGAAACGGGTGATTAAAGCGCTTGGACCGGACAATAAAGTTGTGGAATCTGTCATCTCCAACGTGGCCATAGGTGCCAGCGAAAATCCATTCGACGCAGGGACGCAAGCCAGTCCCCATTTAGGTAAGGTGACTGTTGCTTTCGTAAAATTTGGGGAGCGCGACGGCCAGTCGACAAAGGTATACCTCGACAGTCTGCGGAATGCAGTAAAGGGGATCAAGGGTGCAGAAGTCACCGTTGAGCAGGAACAGGGCGGACCGCCTACCGGCAAACCGGTGAATATCGAGATCTCGGCTGACGATTTTGATGTGCTGACCAGCACGGCTGACAGGCTGAAGCGCTACCTTGATTCGTTGCAGGTTCCCGGAGTGGAGGAGTTGAAATCTGACTTCCAGAGCGACAAGCCGGAGATTGTGATTAATATCAATCGCGAAAAAGCAAACCGCGAAGGCATATCAACAGGACAGATCGGAGGCATTCTGCGCACCGCGATCTACGGAACGGAAGTTTCCAAATTCCGGGATGAGAATGACGACTACCCGATCGAGGTGCGTATCCGCAAGGATCAGCGCAATGACATCAATACGCTGATGAACCTGCCGATCACATACCAGGACATGGCCATGCAGGGGCAGGTACGCCAGATACCTTTGTCGGCCATTGCCACGATCGAATATTCAAACAGCTATGCCGGTATCAAGCGTATCGACCAGAAGCGGGTGATTACGCTGTCATCGAATGTGCTCAGCGATTTTAACGCCAACGAAGTGGTTGCGCAGATCCAGGCGCATCTGGAAGACTTCGCTGTTCCGGATGGCGTGGCGATCAAAATGACCGGTGAACAGGAAGACCAGAAGGAGACCTCCGACTTCCTGGGGGTAGCGTTCCTGGGAGCATTTGCGCTCATCTTTATGATCCTCGTGATCCAGTTCAACTCGACCAGCAAGCCCCTGATCATCCTCAGTGAAATTCTCTTCAGTATCATTGGTGTGCTGATCGGCTTCTCGATCTTCCGGATGGAGATGTCCATCGTGATGGTGGGCGTCGGTGTAATGGCGCTGGCGGGTATTGTCGTGCGAAATGGTATCCTCCTGGTCGAGTTTACAGATCTGCTGATCGCCCAGGGTATGGAATTAAAAGAAGCCATTATCGAAGCTGCGAAAACGCGTATGACCCCCGTTATCCTGACAGCAATGGCGGCGACGTTGGGATTGATTCCGCTCGCGGTAGGTTTGAATATTGACTTCGTGTCGCTGTTCACAGAGTTCGAGCCACATCTTTTCTTCGGTGGTGACAATGCTGCATTCTGGGCGCCGCTGTCATGGACCATGATCTTCGGATTGATCTTCGGTACTTTCCTCACCCTGATTCTTGTACCGGTCATGTACCTGCTGGTCGCAAGGCTGAAGGAGCGGGTGGCCCGTATCAGAAAGCGGGGCGTGGACACCGCGGAAGATACCGACAGTACGGTCGCGACAGTTTAACCCGTGCGTAAACTAAAAACACAAAAAAGTCGTCTTACTGAAAGACGACTTTTTTTATGAGACAAAGGCTTATGATGTTGCTGTTTTTTACCCTGCTGTTCCTGACGATCGACTATTATGTTTTTCAGGCGGTGATCACCATCAGCAAAGACTGGTCGCCATTCTGGAAAGCGGCCGCCCGTTTCGGATTTTGGGTACCGACCGTGCTGGCGGTTTTTGCAGCCGGGTGGTGGGCCGTGGGTGACCCCTATAGAATGAGTGCGCATACGCGGAGCATGATCTTTACCGGGCTCGCCGGTATTTATTTCTCAAAGCTTTTTGCCGTGGCGGTATTGTTTGTCGACGATATCGGCCGGGGTATGCGCTGGCTTGCGGGATTGTTCCAGAAAGCAGGGCCGGATAACATTCCAGGCGAGGGCATCACGCGCTCGGAGTTTCTTTCAAAGACCGCGCTGGTTGCAGCGAGTATTCCATTTGGCGCGATGACGTATGGTATCATTTCTGGTGCGCATGATTACCGGGTAAGACGAAAAACCGTATATCTTCCCAATCTCCCGAAAGCTTTCGATGGGATAAAAATCGGGCAGTTGTCCGACATTCATTCCGGAAGTTTCTTCAACAAGGTGGCCGTGAAAGGCGGTGTCGAGATGATGCTTCGTGAAAAGCCGGACATCATACTGTTCACGGGCGATCTCGTCAACAACACCGCGGACGAGGTTAAGGATTACGTTGCAATTTTTGACAAGCTCAAGGCACCGCTCGGTTCTTTTTCCGTGACCGGCAATCATGATTATGGTGACTACCATCATTGGGAAAGCGTGACCGCCAAGCGACGCAATTTCAAAGACCTGATCACCGCGCACGAACTCATAGGCTTCGACTTACTCATGAATGAACATCGTTTTGTCAAAGCGGACGGAGAGCAGATTGCGCTGCTTGGGATTGAAAACTGGGGTGGAGGCCGTTTTGCGAAATACGGCAGGCTTGACAAGGCTTACGCCGGCACGGAAGATGCGCCGGTTAAACTTTTATTGTCACACGATCCCAGTCATTGGGATGCACAAGTCCGTCAATACTATCCCGACATCGATATTGCTTTTGCAGGCCACACGCATGGGTTTCAATTCGGTGTTGAGCTTGGCAACTTTAAATGGAGCCCCTCGCAATACGCCTACAAGCAGTGGGCAGGATTGTACCAGGAAGGATCGCAGTACCTCTATGTCAACCGCGGCTTTGGCTTCCTCGGCTACCCTGGCCGGATCGGTATGCCGCCCGAGTTGACGATCCTCGAACTTAAACGAAGTTAGGTTAGAAGTTACAGGTTACAAGTTACAAGTTGTTGCAGGTTGTTCGTCGTAACCCAGAAGATACTTTGAACTTGTAACCTGTAATCTGTAATCTGTAACTACTTCCCCCTCATCATGCGCAGTGTAAATAATCCCAGGATTGCGATCACGGCGCCCATCGCAGCCCATAGCCAGGCTTTGTTTTCGAGGAAGGGTTTCACGTTTACCGCGGGAGTTCCAAGGTATTCTTCTTCGTCCAGTCCTATCGTTGCTGTCGAATCAGGGATCTGATCTGTAAAGTGAGCGAGGTCGTACTGAGGTTGGGACATGTGTTCATTGCCGTAATGCAAATGGTAGTCGTTTCCAGCCTTTAGTTTAGCGATCAGTTCCACCGAAGGCCCCCATACCGTCAGGTCATTTATTTTTAACGGAGGATTGTCGGCGTTGTGAATGATGAGCCTGACCTTGCTCACATCCTGCGTGGTGAACTGAATCTCGTTCTGTTGCAGTGATGTCAGGTATCCGTTTGCAACGGGTGTATAATAAAAGATCCAGCCTTTCGGTGTTTCTGCGCTGTCCTGTAAAACTTCCAGGGTGTACGGACGATAATAGTCGCTTTCGTTTGTAAGGGTAATGCCAATCTTGTTGGCGGGCTGTTCATGCCGGAAGGCGACGTCGACACGGGTTTGTCTGGCGGGCTTGTCCTGGACGACCTTCCATTGCTGATCGATCCTGTCAATGGCTCCGCTTTTGATGCTGTTTTTCCGGAAAGAAGCACTGGTAACATGAAGCGGTGTACTGCTTTCAATCTTCATGCGCAAATACCGGTAATTGCTTGGCGGGAACCTGATTTCGGTTGATCTGAATTCCACCGGCGGGCGGTGGATTGCGAGAATGCGCTGCTTTTCTGCGACGGTATACCAGTCACGCTGGCTGTGACTGCCTTCCAGGGTGATATAGGCGTCAAAATTCTCTTCCTCAACCTGCAGATTTGTATAGTTTACAGACAATCCCTCAGGCACTTCAAATGTGATAAAAAGGTTGTTGTCTTTCGTGCTTTTATTTAGCTCCCTTAACCGCACGGTTTCATTCGTGACCTCGTCTTCCCTTACTTTCAACAGGTAAGGTACCTCAACGGTGTCGCTATCGGTGATTGACCAGATTCGAACGTCGCTGTAGTTATCATTTAAGTGCTTAAAGGTGGCGGGTGGCAGTTTGATGGCATACCATCCATCGACCGGCACAGCGGACACCTTTCGCCTGTATTGGAAGTTTTTCTGCTGCGCTGTGCAAAGTGATGATGCGAGCAGAAGTGCCGTTGCAACGAAGGAGATTCTCATGATTCACTTTTGTTTTCGGAAGCCTTGAATTTATTATAAACAAAAGAAGCGACCAACAGCAGTACACCCAGTGTTACCATGACAATTGTTTTTGAGATGGTCGTGAGTGAACCAAAATCATACAGGAACAACTTCATCAGTGTCGCCCCAAAAATGCTGATGGCGGTGATGCGGATAAAGCTTTGCGCTTTCTTCAGTCCATAGACCACCAGGCCGAGCGCATAGGCTCCCCATAAAATCGTCAATGCGAGTCCGCCGCTGTTGTCAATGTGGGCAAGATCCAGAATATTGATCAGCTCGCTGCTCAACAGGAGCAGCACAACCAGGTGGAAGAAGATGCGTTCGGCTTTTTGAAGGTTGTCGTTCAGTTTGTTTTCCCGCACGCCTTTATAGACTATCCATAGCATGGGAAGCATGAAGGCGATAGACCCATAGCGAATAAGTATATGGCCATAATCGCGGTAGTAGTATTGTGCATTCTCCGATAACAGGTAGCTGGTGCGTAATACGTGAGATGCATACAGTCCCATCGCAAGGAAACTCACTACGAGGAACGCGGAGAATCCTGTAATGGCGAGTGAAGCAAAATTGTTCTTAATCAATCTTTTGTTGCCGATCCAGGCGCTCATCAGGAAGATAGCGGAATAGATCATCAGCCAAAGTGTGTTGAAATGGAGCAGATCGGTATCATATATGCTGTAGTCATAGTCATCCGTGGAAGTTTTTACTTCTGATTGATAGTAACGCTGCAGCCAGAAGGCATCGATCTCCTTGTAAAACGACAGGTACAGGGTAAACGCCAGCATGATGGGGAGTCCCCAGGAAAATCCGGTTGCAAGCCAATGGCGGGACGTGCTTTTCTTCCCGCTGTTATAAATAATCCATCCCCATGACGCGCAGACGATCAGGGAAGTGAGCATTTGAATGTTCAGCAGGAACGGTATA
>DASPJC010000223.1:0-3166 GCA_035628815.1 Ohtaekwangia sp.
TACACGACAGTTTCGGCTGCCCACGTTTATTAATGGCAATGTCGATGGTTACATGATCGAGGCTTGCGCTGGATTGCTGGACGAGGACAATCCTGAAGACTGCATCCGCCGCGAAACAGAAGAAGAAACCGGCTATCGCCTGTCACTCGTAGAAAAGGTCTTTGAGTCCTATATGTCGCCGGGCTCAGTAACGGAAATTCTTTATTTTTTTGTCGCCGAATATGCTCCTGACCAAAAAGTGACGGAAGGCGGTGGTGTTGATGAAGATGAGAATATCGAAGTGTTGGAAATGAAATTCGAAGAGGCCATGTCCATGGTCAAAACCGGTCAGATTAACGATGCCAAAACGATCATGTTGCTGCAATATGTAGCATTGAATAAGATGCTGGATGCTGGTTAATTTAATGCGGACTACCAGCACCCAGTAACCAGAATCCAGCATCCAGTCTCTTTTACCGCCGCGGTTCCGCCATTCACCGACCACCCTCCGCCAGCGGCCTATTGATTATCGCCGCGGTCCGAAGCTCCCCGTATATTCGAATAAAAAACAACGGACAATGGAAAAGCAAGACGAGTATAACAAAATGACGAGGAATCCGGCGGAGATCAGAGACCGGTCAGGGCGCGCCCTGGGAGGATTGTTCGTTGTAGCGGTTGGCGCGATATTTCTGGCGCGGCAAATGGGCGCCGAGTTCCCCGATTGGTTCTTCTCCTGGAAAATGATCCTGATCGCGGTCGGTTTATTTGTCGGGTTCCGTCACAAGTTTCGCGACTGGGGCTGGGTAGTTCCCATTATTGTCGGCCTGGTGTTCCTCGCTGACGACTTCGTCGAGGGCGTATCATTCGGTCACCTGATCTGGCCCGTAGCTATCATTGCCGCCGGATTGTTTATGATCTTTAAACCAAAAAGGCACACAGCGGCCTGGACTACAACGGCGCCTGTCGGCGATGCCGGTGTCAGGACCGCCGAAAACTTCTTTGATACTGTCAACATCTTCGGGGGGTCCAAAAAAGTAATCATATCCAAGGATTTTCGCGGCGGTGAAATCACCACCATTTTTGGCGGATCTGAAATCAACCTCACACAGGCGGATATCAATGGCCGGGCAGAGCTTGAACTCGTACAGATCTTCGGCGGCACCAAGCTCGTTGTTCCGGCGCACTGGGTGGTGTCGACAGAAGAATTCGTATGCATCTTCGGCGGCGTGGACGATAAGCGCAACCCTTCAACGTTGACCGATGATTCCACCAAAGTACTGATCATTAAAGGCACCTGTATCTTTGGCGGTCTTGATATCCGGACATTCTGACGATCACTTCATCGATTCATGAAATCCGGGCAAAATGAAATTCGTATTGATCATCCTTCAAGCATTTGTTATGAACTGGTACATTGCTAAAATCGTGTTTGGAATAAAATCCGAGACCTCACAGAAACAACAGTTTGATGAGCAACTCCGACTGATCGTGGCCCAGAGCCATGAAGAGGCGATGCTTAAGGCAAGAGCGATCGGCTTGAGCGAGGAGGATTCTTTTCTCAATGACAAGAACAAACGTGTAAGGTGGGAATTCATCAATGTACCGGAACTGATCCCCATGCAACGCCTGGAGGATGGAATGGAAGTATACTCACAGATCCACGAAATGGAAGAAGCCAGCAATTATATTCATGTCATCCATCAAAAAGCTGTTGCGCTCCGCCTGAAGGACGAGTACTGATCAACGAACAACTTGCACTGTGAGCCTGAACGCGATTTCCAGAACCAAGATTGCCCTGTTTTATGCCCTGTGGTGGATCTCACTGATCGTACTGGAAACCTATGCGCTGATGCATACTTTTGGTTTTGGATGGAATGTTGCGCTGGTCGATACCGTTGACACGAACCTGCTCATTGCAACCGCGGGTTATTCCATGTACAGTGGTTTGCATTACTATCAGCCCAGTCCGAAAAATGCGATCTACCTGGTGATCTGGAGCGTCATGCTGGCCGTGCTTTGCGTAGGGGTACACAATGTTTTGATGGCGAAGTTTTTCGTGAACGATGTCGCGTACCATGAGTTCCTCCCGGCCTCCCACCTGATGCGGGGTTTGTTCTGCTGGTTCATGATCATCCTGATGGTCATCCTGAGTTACACGTGGTATTACTGGAAAGATCAGCAAGCCAGTTTAAAAAGGGACCATGACGCTGCCAAGCTGGCCCGTGAAGCCGAGCTGTCCACCTTGCGCCAGCAGTTACAACCCCATTTTCTTTTTAACAGCCTGAATTCAATCAGCGCACTCGCCGGATCAAACCCCGAGGAAGCGCGGCGGATGATCCAGCAGCTTTCTGATTTCCTTCGCGGGACGATCCGGCGCGACGACCAGCACCTGGTCCCCCTGGAGGACGAGCTGAAGCATCTTCAGCTCTACCTGGAAATAGAAAAAGTCAGGTTTGGCCACCGCCTGAGGACGGAGATCACAACGGACCCGGATAGCCGCCTTGTGCTGCCCTCCCTCCTGCTGCAACCCATTGTGGAAAACGCCATCAAATTCGGACTGTACGATACGACCGGCGAGATCACCATTCGCATCGCGGCCTACGCCAACGGAAGAGAACTCATAATACGGGTGGAGAATCCCTACGATCCCACGACAGCAGCGCCCCGTCAGGGTACCGGGTTTGGGCTGAATTCGATACAGCGCAGATTGTATTTGCTCTTCGCCCGCCAGGACCTGCTGACCACACAGCAATCTGAAAATATTTTTGTCACCACGGTTAAAATACCTCAGCCTGCATGATCACAGCCATCATTATCGATGACGAGCCCCTGGCCCGCAGTATTGTGAAAGAATATCTCCAGGCGCATCCGGAAATAAAATTGCTGCAGGAATGTAACGACGGCTTTGAAGGTGTCAAAGCAATCGCACAGCACAAACCTGACCTGATCTTTCTCGACATTCAGATGCCCAAGATCAATGGCTTTGAAATGCTCGAACTGATTGAACAACCTCCGGCCGTGATTTTTACAACGGCATTTGACGAATACGCGATGAAGGCTTTCGAAACACATGCCATCGATTACCTGTTAAAACCTTTCAGCCGTGACCGTTTTGAAAAAGCGTTGCAGAAATGGCTGCAGCAGCGGCAAACGCCCCCCGCCGTAGAGGTCCCGGCAACGGTATTAT
>DASPJC010000224.1:0-7736 GCA_035628815.1 Ohtaekwangia sp.
ATTACAGACCAGGATAAAGAGACGTACTGGACAACCGACGACGGTGTCACAACGGGTAGCCTGGTGGTCAATCTCGGCTCCGGAAAACAAGTGAAGTATGTGCTGCTGCAGGAGTACATCCGGCTTGGTCAGCGGGTTAAGTCATTTAACGTCGATGTATGGAAAGACAACGACTGGCATACTGTTGCAACCGGCACGACAGTCGGCTACAAAAGAATTCTCCCGATCGAACCTGTGTCAACAGACAGGATCCGCATCAATATCACATCATCCAAAGCGTGTCCGCTGATGTCCAATGTGGAAGTGTATTAATACCTGCGCATGAGAATTATTTTGTGTTTTATCGTGGCAGCCTTGTCTGTATCCGGAGCGGCAGCACAGGAGCGTTATAAGAACTTTGAAATAAAAGGTGGTCAGTTCCTGGCTGATGGCAAGCCGGTTCAGATACATTCCGGTGAAATGCATTATGCGCGCATCCCCAGGGATTACTGGCGACACAGGATGAAGATGGTGAAGGCGATGGGATTAAATACCATTGCTACCTATGTGTTCTGGAATTACCACAACACCGCACCGGGCGTCTGGGACTTCAAAACGGGTAACCGTGATCTCGCGGCCTACATTGCCATGGCCCAGGAAGAAGGTTTGTATGTCATTCTGAGACCGGGACCCTATGCCTGCGCGGAATGGGAGTTCGGCGGCTATCCGTGGTGGATTCAAAAAAACAAGTCGCTTGTAGTAAGGGCAAACAACAAAGCATTCCTTGATTCCTGCCGGGTTTATATTGATAAGCTTGCCGGTGCGGTAAAACACCTCCAGGTGAACCACGGTGGTCCAATCATCATGGTGCAGGTTGAAAATGAATTTGGTTCCTATGTATCGCAGCGCAAGGATATCGCGACGGAAGATCACAAGGCATATAACCTTGCCATTAAGGATATGCTCACCACGGCGGGTTTTGATGGGCCATTCTTTACATCCGATGGAACATGGTTGTTCGAAGGCGGATCACTCCCCGGCGTCCTGCCAACCGCTAACGGTGAGGGTAATGTCGACAATTTGAAAAAGGCGGTTAATAAATATCATGGCGGTGAAGGGCCTTATATGGTTGCCGAATTTTATCCGGGCTGGCTTGATCACTGGGGTGAGCCGTTTGTGACCATTGGACACGAGGAGATCGTCAGGCAGACGGAGATCTATCTCAGGAATGAAATCCATTTCAACTTTTACATGGTTCACGGCGGCACCAACTTTGGCTTTACGTCCGGTGCGAATTACAATAAAGAACACGACATCCAGCCTGATATCACGAGTTATGACTACGACGCACCGATCAGCGAAGCCGGATGGGCCACACCCAAGTATCTTGCCCTTCGTGACCTGCTGAAAAAATATGTGAAGTACCCGGTGCCTGAAATTCCTGATCAGATTCCTGTCATTACACTACCGGACATCAAGCTCACAAAACAGGTGGATTTTTTCTCCCTGAAGAAAAGCATACGGCCTGTGGCCAACATTGAACCACTCAGCTTTGAAGATCTGGGGCAGGGCAATGGCTATGTACTGTATAGCAAAAAATTCACGCAACCCATCTCCGGCAGGCTACACGTCCCCGGACTTAGGGATTACGCCATCATTTATGTAGAAGGAAAAAAAGTCGGTGAACTGAACCGGCAGGAGAAGAAGTATAGCCTTGACGTTGAAATACCTTTCAATGGCAGGCTGGATATTCTCGTCGAGAACATGGGCCGGATCAACTACGGACCTGAGATTGTAAACAATACAAAAGGCATTACTTCGTCCGTGTTGATTGGTGAATACGTACTGAGCGGTGGATGGGAGATGTATGGTTTCCCAATGGATAAGGTGCCCGATCTTTCGAAGACAAAGACAAATAGCCAGCCAGGCATGCCTGCCCTCTACTATGGTGAATTTGAAACCACGCAGAACGGAGACGTCTTCCTGGAGATGGCTTCGTGGGGCAAGGGAATTGTCTTTGTAAATGGTCACAACCTTGGCCGGTATTGGAACGTTGGTCCGCAGCAAACACTTTATCTGCCGGGATGCTTCCTCCGGAAGGAAAAAAATGAGATCGTCATATTCGAGCAACAGAACGATACTATTCACGATGTGGTCACGACGAAAAAGGAACCGGTGCTGAACATGCTTGCGCCAAGGAATTAAAACATCGATATGCATTTGGAACTAACGCCCGAACACGTGAACGTTGACCTAAGAAGGATCAGGAAGTCGCTACGAAATCATGTCTTTGCACATGGACTTTATATTTTAGCCGGTGTCATTTTGCTGGGGTCTTGTCGCAAGGAAATGGTTGTACCGGATGTTGACGCGATAGCGGTCATTCCGGCACCGGACAAGCACACGATAAAAGAAGGGACATTTGTAATTGATTCAGAAACCACCATCGAGATCATAGGGGACTACGAGGTAAAAAAGGTTGCGTTGTACCTGAAGGAAATGATCTCTGCCGTATCAACATTCGATTTGCGAATTGCGGCTTCGGGGAATGCAAGTGGTAAAAGAATAGTAGTTGAACAAAATTCACCAGGACGTAAGGAGGGTTACTCGCTTAAAATCAGTGAAGACGAGGTGCGGATCTCGGGCGCCGATCCGGCCGGCATATTTTACGGTGTTCAGACCCTTCGGCAGCTGCTGCCTCCCGCGATAGAAAGTAAAGTAAAGGCGGTATCAGGCTGGCGACTTCCCTTTGTCGAAATAGAAGACGCGCCCGCATACCCCTGGCGTGGGATGCATCTCGATGTTTCACGACATTTCTTTTCGGTGGATTTTATAAAACAGTTTATCGACAGGCTGGCGCTGTATAAATTCAATACGCTGCACCTCCACCTGACCGATGACCAGGGCTGGCGGCTTGAGATTAAAGGTTATCCGGAACTGACCGATAAGGGTGCATGGAGAGTTTTGAACAACCAGGATTCGGTTTGTATGGAACGGGCTGGAACAAATCCTGATTTTATTCTTCCTGAAGAGTTCTTCCAGGTTAAAGCTGGAAAGAGGATGTATGGCGGCTTTTATTCCCAGGAGGAAATGAAAGCAGTCGTTAAGTACGCCAGCGACAGGCATATCACTATTGTGCCTGAGATTGATATGCCGGGGCACATGAACGCAGCAATTTTAGCCAATCCCGAGCTTACGTGTGTTGACAGGAGTGGCTGGGGTAAGCTTTTTACCATTCCGTTGTGCCCGTGCGAGGAGACAACGTATACATTCGTTGAAAATATCCTGAAGGAAGTGGCGGAGATCTTTCCGGGTGAGTTCATTCACATCGGCGCCGATGAAGTAGACGAATCTTCATGGTTGAAATCTCCAGCCTGCCGGTCGTTGATGAAAGCCAGGAGATATACAACGACCAGGGAATTGCACGGGCATTTTGTGAACCGGGTGAATAATATTGTAAAGTCATTTGGAAAAAAAACCATTGGATGGGATGAGATCATTGACAGCGGCCTGGCCGACACATCCGTAACCGTAATGTATTGGCGGGCGTGGGTAAAAGACGCACCGCAGCAAGCGCTATCGCGCGGTCACCAGCTGATCATGACCCCGGTGTCGCACCACTACTTTGATTACGAACCTGATCATTCTACGCTCGAACGCGTCTATTCGTTCGATCCAACAGCAGGATTGAGTGGAACGGGCACTTCCATCATCGGCATGCAGGCCAATATCTGGACGGAGTATATGCCAACCGTTGCCCGGCTTGATTACATGACCATGCCGCGCATGATCGCACTGGCGGAAAACGGCTGGAGTAAAAACAAGGACTGGCGGGATTTCAGTAATCGCATATCTTCACACTACGCCAGGCTGGATACCATGAACATCCGGTACCGGCTCCCGGATATCCCGGGCATAAGCGAACAAAAGGTATTTATCGACACGGCTACAATAGCTTTTTCAACGCCAGCGGGTGTAACCGCCATCCACTACACCACCGATGGGACGCAACCGACAGCGTCATCCGGACGATACAATAAACCTTTAGTCACGGACTCTTCTATGACCCTCAAACTGCTTACGCTGGGTCTCGAAGGGCGACCCGGAAACCGCTACACCATACGTTACGAAAGACAGTCATACCTCGCGCCGGTTAAAGTCGCCACCACACAACCTGGCTTGCATTGCCGTTACTACGAGGGACAATACAATTCCGTATCGAAAATTTCAGAAAGCGATTTCAGGAAAGATTTTGAGATCGACGGGATCGTTTTTCCGGAGGATATCCGCGAGAACGTATTCGGCCTGGAGTATCGCGGACTGATCGAGGTTCCTTCCGATGGCATTTACACTTTTTACTTATCTTCTGACGACGGAAGCACGCTGCAGATCGGGGATCGAACCGTTGTCAACCATGATGGCTTTCATGGCAACGTCGAAAAAAGCGGGCAGGTCGCACTGAGAAAAGGCTTGCATCCGTTGCTGCTCCGTTATTTTGACGGCGGTGGGGGCAAGGATCTGGCACTATCCTATGAAGGCCCGGGAACAAAGAAGCAGGTTGTGCCTGAGCATGCGTTCAGGATCATTCCAACCTCGCTTTGACATCCTCTGTGAAATTCCGGCCGCCCAAGATCTTAAAAATCCTGATTTTTTTAAACTGTGGGTATTCATTTCAAACTAGACATCCGGGAAATTAAATGTGCGGCCGGATGAGAAGTAAGCGTCTATTGTAAGCGTGAAAACGGTGTATTGATCCGTGTTTCTTTGTAACAGATTATTTACCATTAAATTAAAAACACATCAACACATCAACACATCAACACATCAACACATCAACACATCAACACATCAACACTTCTTTCCACACCGGCATAATCCCTCGCTCACGGCTCGCCGTCCGCGAGCCACGTTCGGGATGCAGCTCAACAAAAAATTAAAATATCTTCCAACTACTCTTCCTTCAAACACTGTGTGGGATTGATCCTTGCGGCCTTGAACGTTTGCAGCCCGACGGTGAACCATGCGGTCAATAGCGCAGCAACTCCGGCGCTTGCAAAGTACCACCACTCAAGGTCAATTCTATAAGCGTACGCTTCGAGCCATTGCGCGGTGATATAGTAGCTGACCGGCAGGCCGACAACGATCGCCAGGAGTACAATTTTCGTAAAGTCGCCGGTAAGCAGACGAACGATTCCATAATCACTCGCGCCGAGGATCTTCCGTATGCCGATCTCCTTGATGCGACGTTGCGCGGTGAATGCGGCCAGTCCGAACAAACCGAGACACGAGATCAGGATCGCGAGCCCGGCGAAATATCTTGACAACACTGATACGCGTCGCTCAGCAATGTACTCCCGTTGATAGACATCATCGAGGAAGGTATACTCCAACGGGAAGCCCGGGTTGTACGACTTGTAAAAATTCGCGAGACGTTCAAGTGTTTCCGCTTCCTTTCCGCCTTCGATGCGGGCCATGATGAGGCTGGGTGGCGCAAAGCTTTTGCCATGAAGGGTGAAAAGCTGCGGTTTTACATCGACATGGAGCGATTCAAAGTGAAAATTCTTCACCACGCCGAGGATCTCGCGACCCATTGCTTTCCTGCCGATCGGATCATCGAATCCCATTACGGCAATAGCCGCCTCGTTGAAAATGACCTTCGCGGTATCGGACGCAAAATCCCTGGAGAAGAAACGGCCCTCCTTCATTTCCATCCCCATTGTTTCCAGGAAGTCGTGGTTGACGGCCATGATCTGAACCTGCGTGTAGTCATCCGTTGTTTTTCCGTCCCAGCTCAATCCTGTGCCCCAGCCGTGTCCGACCATGTCATGCGTTGAGCTGGCGGCGCTTTGAATGCCCGGGATTTTTTTTATTTCAGCCAGAAAGGTTTCGGCGTTTTCCTTCACGCGTCCTTCCACTTCGAAGTAGATCACGTTGTCTTTATTATACCCAAGGTTCTGGCGTTGCACAAAGTCAATCTGTTTGTAGACAACCAGTACGGAGACGATCAGCACGATCGACAGCGTAAACTGAAAACCGACCAGTCCTTTTCGCACCCACACTTCGCCGACCGAGCTGTTTAATTTGCCCTTTAATACCGTCACAGGATTAAACCCGGACAGGTAGAGGGCAGGATAGCTGCCGGCGACCAGGCCCGTGAACAACGCAATGCCCGACAGCGTCAGGATCAGGCCGCGGTCGAACCGAAGTACCAGCTGCTTTCCCGTGACGACATTGAACTCCGGCAGGATCATACCGACAATTGCCATGGCTGCGATCATGGATAGTAAAGTCATCAGCAGGGATTCTCCCATATACTGCATGACCAGGCGTTTCCTTCCGGCACCGAGCGCTTTCTTCACGCCGACTTCCTTGATCCTGCGTGTAGCCTTCGCCGTCGAAAGGTTCATGAAGTTGATGCAGGCGATCAGAAGGATGAAGGCGGCGATCAGCGATAACAACCTCACATACTCGATCCGTCCGCCAGACTGCACACCGTTTTCATATTTTCCATACAGGTACAGGCTGGAGTAGGGCGCCAGGAATGTTTTCCGGTGCGCGACGTCGTTGTTGCTTTTTTTCGCGGTGAAGTCCTCGATCTTTTTATTGAACGCGGCGATATCCGTTCCTTCGCGAAGGAGGACGTATACATGCGGACCTGAGCTGCTCCACTCGCCGGCCCAGGGCTTCATTTCGCGGAAGGTTTCGAAAGGAAGCACAAAGTCGAACGGCATGGATGAATGGGCAGAAATATTTTCAAAGACACCTGAGACCAGGAATTCGCGGTTATGCTGAAATCCAATGGCTTTGCCGATGACATTATCCTTCCGGTTAAAAAACTTCATGGCAATATCCTCCGAAATGACGATGGAATTCTTGTCTGCCAGAACCTGGCCCGGCTGTCCCTCGAGAAGCTTATAGGAGAACATCCTGAAGTAGTCCTTGCCGGCGTATTGACCCGTAGCCCTGATGTTGCGGTCGTCTTTTGAGAGCACGAACTTGTTGAATCCCGGCCAGATGGGTGGCGCGAGCGCGGCAGCGTATTCGACCTCGGGCATCTCCGCGACCAGGGCATCAGCCGCGGCGCCGGACGTTTCGTACATTGTATGCCACCCGTTGCTTTCCAGGTGACTGTCCATCACATTGTAAAGTCGGCTGTCCTTTTCATGGAATTTGTCCATGCGCAGCTCGCTGTCGACCCACAGGTAAATGAGTAAAGTGGAGGCCAGGCCCGTCGAAAGGCCGAGGAGGTTGATGATGAACGTGCTCCGGAAGCGGTTGAAGTTCCGGTAGATGATGAGCAGGTTGTGGCGGAGCATAAGGTCAGGTATCTTTTATAGTTGGCGATCTTAGAACGCACCGCATTGGCATTTAAGGCCCGAGTATGTGCGTTGCATAGCGACGTTACCAGTTCAATTAGAATGCCATGATCGTAAAGACCGAAAAAACACGATCCCGGCGTTTCTCTCGTGATGCCGTAACGCAAAGCCGTGCGAATCCGGACGATTTTTTTTAAAATTGAACGCCGGTCTGACAAGCCAATACGCACATGAAGATCAGGAATCTCCACATGCCATGCCAGGGCCCGAAGTAGGGACAGGGTGGGGGTCGGCTACACGACGAATCGTGTCTTTAATCCTGACCCAGAATGCAGCCGAACACAATTAATCACTTATGGATCCTGAGCCGGATTGTGCGCCAGAGAGCAGCGAGCGAAGGATCTGGACACACTCATCATTTCAAAACTGTTGTTATGATCT
>DASPJC010000225.1:0-3134 GCA_035628815.1 Ohtaekwangia sp.
GTGACATAATATATTGATAATGAAAGCCCGTCCGGCCTTCCCGGGTCATGGTGCCATAATCGTCCCTCCTGATCACGAGGTAGTCTTTGCCATTGGTCAGCACCATGTCTTCAAAAAAGTCTTTCAGTGAAATATCCAGGGAGTGGATCAACTGAACAAAAACCGGAAGCGAAGGGATAGTACGTGAGTTTTCGATCTTTGACAATAACCCTTTTGTGACCTTTGTCCGCTCGGCCAATTGTTGGATGGTGAGATTTTTTTTCAGGCGCGCTGCCTTTATTTTTCGTGCAATCCGTGAAACGGTTTCATTGTTTACCATGATCTTAATTGGTTTACTGTTTGTAAACATACTGAAAACAACTGCGTAAAAAAGCAGTTGTATCGTTGCACGTTATGACGTTAATGAACTGTTATCTCTCAATGCGTTTCCTGTCTGTAAAAAAACGCTGATCTTCTTTTTGTGCCGGGATTCGCTTCACTGATTTTTCATTTTGCCGCGTGAAGTTTAATGCATCGGTAATGTTCTTCTAAACAACAAGTCATTGCTGTTCCCAACCTTTGATGCGCGAAATAAAATGGTCCGGCAAGAATTTCACCGGCCTGTGCGATTGTCTTAACCACTAAAAAAAACCAACCATGAACAGACTTCTACGAAAAAGGAAAAAGCCCGCGGGTAACACCCGCATCAGGAAGCTTTGTGCTTTAATGCTGTGTTATTTTGCTGTTGCTGCGAGCTATGCGCAGACAACGGTATCGGGAAATGTCACGTCGGGCGAGGATTTGTCGCCGCTTCCCGGTGTAAACATTATCGTTAAAGGAACGCTGAAAGGAACGATTTCTGATGCAGGCGGTCACTACAGTATCGATGTTCCGGACGGGGAGTCTACACTCGTGTTTTCGTTTGTTGGCTATCAGACGCAAGAGGTTCCGCTGGCAGGAAGAACTACGGTTGATATCGTGCTTGGTACCGATGCCCGGCAACTGTCGGAGATTGTTGTTACAGCGCTCGGCATAGAAAAGGATAAATCGCAGTTGGGTTATGCGGTACAGGATATCAAAGGAGAAGACCTTATACGGGCGCGGGATCCAAACCCGATGAACAACCTGGCCGGGAAAGTCGCGGGGCTCACGGTAGCTGCAAGCCCGGAATTGCTGGGAAGACCGAACCTTCTGCTGCGTGGCCGTGCGCCGCTGTTTGTGGTGGATGGTGTTCCGATCCAATCCGACACCTGGAACATTAGTCCTGATGATATTGAAACCTATACGGTACTTAAAGGGCCGGCAGCCTCTGCGTTGTATGGCTCGAGAGGACAAAACGGTGCCATCCAGATCACGACGAAAAGAGGAACGAAGGACAAGCGTGGTTTCGCGGTAGAATTCAACTCATCCAACATGATTGAAAACGGATTTCTAGCCATTCCGAAAGTACAGGATGAATACGGTCCCGGTGACCATGGAAGGTATGCGTTCGGCGACGGACGCGGCGCCGGTTTATATGATTCTGACTATGATGTTTGGGGTCCGAAATTCGAGGGACAATTGATTCCGCAGTACGACGGCGTTGTCGACCCTAATAACGACTACACGACCACTTTTCCGAGTGGTGCTACGTACACAGGCAACGTGGTCCCTACACCCTGGACGGCAAGGGGTAAAGACAATCTCAAACGTTTCCTCCAGCCGGGACTGCTAACCGCCAATAACCTTTCCGTTTCCTCGGTAGGTGAACATCACGACCTGCGTTTTTCAACGTCTTACTCGTATCAGGAAGGAATTGTACCGAATACACAGTTGAACAGCAATAATTTCAATATTGCCGCAGGCATAGACCTGTCATCTAAAGTAAGGTTCGAAAGTGCGATCAATTACAATTATCAGTATACCGATAATATACCCGATGTAGAGTACGGTCCCAACAGCCTTATCTATAACATGATTCTTTGGGGCGGTGCCGACTGGAGTGTGGATGATATGAAGGACTACTGGCAGGAAGGGAAGGAAGGAATACAGCAGATCTATGCCGACTACACGCGTTATAACAATCCATGGTTCATCGCGAAGGAATGGCTTCGCGGGCACAAAAAGACCGACATCTATGGATACATGGCTTTAAAGTGGCAGGTAACGGGTTGGCTGGAGCTGGCCGGCAGAACGCAGGTTAACAGCTACGATATTTTCCGGGATGAAAAATTTCCTTATTCCGCTACAAGCTACGGACGTGAGCAGGCAAAGGGGGACTATCGCGAAGACAAGCGCACACTCCTGGAAAATAACACCGACGTTATGCTCACCCTTAATAAAAATGTGACGCCGGATTTGTCATTGAAAGCGTCTGTCGGGGCCAACCTTCGGACCTTTACCTACCGGTCGAATTACAGTATGACGGACTACCTCAATGTTCCAGGATGGTATAATCTTGCCAATTCGCTTAATCCGGTAAAAACCTACAATTTCTATGCGCCTATGCAGGTGGTGAGCGGTTATGGTTATGCAGACCTGTCCTTCCGGCATTTCCTTAACCTGTCGCTGACCGGGCGGGTCGATAAGCATTCAACGCTACCCGCGAAAAACAACACTTACTTTTACCCGTCAGCTTCATTGAGCGCCGTGCTTTCCGATATTGTTGAGATGCCGGCTGCGATTTCATACCTGAAAGTGCGCGGTTCATATGCCAACGTCGGGAGCGCGTTAACGTCGGCGACTATCGGGCCGATACCCGCTGTTAACCTTACCGGCAATCCCTTGGGATACGGGTCTGTCTATCAGTCACCCTATGATGGTCCGACGTACGTCAATGCGCCAGTCTACAGCACTTCCCTGCTATACAACAACCAGCCCGCGGCATTTTATACGAATACCATTACCAATCCGGATCTCGAGCCGAGTTTTAGTTCTGCCTGGGAAACAGGTGCCGAAACAAAATTATGGGGTGGAAGGCTCGGCTTGGATGTGACTTATTTTGAAAGCGTGGACGGGCCCGGTATCTACAATCTCCCTATCTCGGAAGCCGCCGGATATACCAATGCGCTGGTCAATGGTATTAAAACGAAACGGCGGGGTATCGAAGTGGTGCTTGATGCAAATCCTGTTCAACATGCCGAAGGCCTGAACTGGAATGTGATGGTGAACTGGTC
>DASPJC010000226.1:0-14127 GCA_035628815.1 Ohtaekwangia sp.
ACGGCAAACGAGTTTTGCTTCATAGCAAACTCGGTGAACTTTAAAGTCAGACATAACCCAACGTGTTCGGTAGATGCACAGGAATTCAACCTTCGAAACCTGAATGATAAAACCTTAAACCTTAACCTTAAACCTTAAACCTTAAACCTTGAACTTTAAACCTTGGACCTTAAACCTTGGACCTTAAACCTTAAACCTTGAACCTTGAACTTCGAACCTTGAACTTCGGACCTTGAACCTTGAACCTTGAACCTTGAACCTTAAGGTTGAACGCTAAACCTTGAATATCTTACCAGCATTGCGCAGCATATTGATACTCTTTTCCAGCATGCCACCCGTTACCTCCTGGTCGTAGCCGAGATTTGAGCTGTCGGATGCCGTTGCCGGGTAGATGAAAATGAGATTGTTTTCCCGGAATGTTTTCGCCATCTTTTTAGGCAGCACGTCGAGCGCGGGAGAGTATGAGATCCCACCTTCGCGCGAACAGACAAAGGCAAGCATGTCGTCCGGACCGGTATGGTTGGGCAGGTGCGTGACGTTGCCATAGTCGAATGGGCCCTTGTACTGGATCTCCAAAGTCGACTTTGTGATTTTGATATATTCGGTAACGTCGGCTTTCATCTCGTCGGAGCAGTGCAGTTCGAATTTCATCCGAAGGTGTGCGGCGGTATTCATCACACTCTGGAGCCACTGGTAAAAGCCGGTTTCTTTTTCGGCGAATGCCGGACAGATCACAATGATTTTGCGATGGATATTCAACGGGCACATAAACCGCGTGATGAAAATGGTTTGGGTGGTTTGCTTGACCAGGCTGTCGAATGTCTTACCGAAAATAATATCTGCCAGTGTTTTGTCTTCCGACCAGCCCAAGACGAGGTCGGTCACGAATTTTTCGCGCACGATCCGCTTAATACCGCTGGTAACATTTCGGTCGATCGTGGCCATGATCTCGACTTTTTGATCTGCTGCTGCGGCGTGGATGATGGCTTTATCGAGGAGCTTTTTGGATTGAAGGAGTTGTTGCTGAGCCTGGTCGTTATCTTTTACAACGGTGAGGCCGATGATCGGCGACCGGTCTTTTGCACCCTTCATCGCGGTGGCCAGGTCAATGAGTTTTTCCATCGTCTCAGGGTTGGAGATGGGAACCAGGATCTGCTGCAGGCTCACCACCGGTTCGGGCTCTGCATCCATTTGAATCAGCAGTTTTTTGCCGGATTGCTCGGTGACAAAGGATGCGACGACGCAGGTGACCAGGATCAGCACCACCGTGCCATTGAGGATGTTATCATCGATCAATCCGATGTTGTATCCCACCAGAATCACCGCGAGCGTTGCGGCGGCGTGTGCACTGCTGAGGCCGAAGATGAGATTACGCTCGGGCTTTGAATACTTGAACGCGAACCCGGTAAACTGAGCCGCAATCCATTTGGATACCAGCGCAACCGTTGTAAGCGTAGCGGCAATAATGAGCGCGCGCGGACCGTTCGTCAGCACGCCGATGTCGATGAGCATACCAACGCTGATCAGAAAGAAGGGTATGAAGAGGGAGTTCCCCACGAACTCGATCCTGTTCATCAGGGAAGACGTATGCGGAATAAGACGGTTTAATGTCAAGCCGGCCGCAAATGCGCCGATGATGGGTTCAAGCCCGGATAGCTCGGCCAGGAATGCGCAGAAAAAAATCACCGAGAGCACAAAAATAAAGTGAGCGTACTTTTCATCTTCCAGTCGCCGGAAAAACCAGGATGATATTTTAGGGACGACAAAGATGACAATAAGGAGGAAGACCGTGAGCGAAATTGCAAGGCTTGTCCAGAAGGTGTTGGTCAACCCGGTCTGGTGTGATCCGCCGATAACCGCCAGTAAAATCAGCACCGCGGTATCGGTAAGAATCGTTCCACCAACCGCAATGGCCACGGCCTGGTTTTTGGCAATGCCCAGGCGATTCACAATGGGATAAGCGATCAGGGTATGCGTTGCAAACATGCTTGCCGTTAAAAGGCTCGTGCTGAAATTGTACGACAGCATGTAATAACAAACCGGAACGCCGATGAGGATCGGGATAATGAACGTGAAGAATCCGAAAACAATACTTTTGTTTCTGTTTTTTTTGAATTCACCCAGGTCCAGTTCAAGACCTGCAATGAACATAATGTAGAGCAGCCCGATAGTGGAAAAAAGGTCGACGGCGGCATTTTTTGCGATGAGGTTGAAGCCATGCGGACCAACCATTGTACCGGAAATGATCAGGCCGATAATACCCGGAATTTTAAATCGGTTGAAGATGAGCGGGACCAGCAGGATGATGAACAGTATGACCGAGAAGATCAGGACATAGTTTGTGAATGGTGTATGAAGTTCATGAAGCAGTCTATCCCACATTTCGTCGTACGTTATCGTTTAGTATAATGGGTCACGAATGACAGCCCAATATAAGCATTCTGTCTTTTTTGGAGGCATCTGCACCCTGACCGGGGATTCCGGTGTAAAAAAATCGCAAATGTTATGCAAACCTTACGAAAGATGCAGGATAACAGGAGTAAGAAATGGTATTGTTCTATTTCGCGCCGGCATCGATTGTCTCGATGGAGCCGTCCGGACGGTAATGAAGTTCTGTTACCTTGACACTGCGAAGATGTGTTTTGCCGCCGGATAGGACACTGTCGTGATAGAAAAGATACCACTTGCCCTGATGCTCGATAATGGAATGGTGATTCGTCCAGCCTACGACGGGTTTCAGGATCACGCCCTGATAGGTAAATGGTCCGTACGGATTATCGCCTGTTGCGTAACAAATGAAGTGTGTATCACCTGTGGAATAGGAGAAGTAATACTTATTGTTGTATTTGTGCATCCACGCTGCTTCGAAAAATCTTCTGTCGTGATCTTTGCCCAGTAAGGGCTTTCCTTCCGGATCGAGGATCTGAATTTCACGAACGGGTTCGGCGAACGACAGCATGTCATCGTTCAATCGTGCGACGCGTGGACTGATCGCCGGTTCATCGTCTTTCTGCAGGTCTGTTTTAGATCCGTTAGCATCATATTTTCCTTTGCTCCAGCGTTGCAGCTGGCCACCCCAGATGCCGCCGAAGTACATGTAATGCTTGCCGTCAGTATCTTTAAATACGGCCGGGTCGATGCTATAACTTCCCTTGATGGGTTTCGCTTCTGCTTTGAACGGACCGGCTGGCGACGAACTGGTAGCCACACCGATACGGAAGACGTCCTTTTTATCCTTTGCCGGGAAATACAGGTAATATTTACCATTGCTGAATGCTGCGTCGGGCGCCCACAACTGGCGGCCAGCCCACGGAATGTTTTTGATGTCAAGCGCAACACCGTGGTCTTTCACCGGCCCGTTGATACTGTCCATCGAAAGGATATGGTAATCGCGCATATCGAAATGGTCGCCCATATCATTTTCAGGCGTGCCCGCGTCAATATCGTGGGATGGGTAAATATAAATCCGCCCTTCAAAAATGTGGGCTGACGGATCGGCGGTATAAATATGCGTTACGAGCGGTTTATTCTCCTGTGCCTGGGCCAGGCTCCGTTGAACGTTTGTGGATACTGCAAGGGCGCAGATCAGGATGATAGTATAAAATTTTGCGTGCATGGTACAGTTGTATGGCTTCTAACAAATATATGAAAACGAAAGGTCTCCAGCACCAGGCGCTGTTTTTTGTTTATGCCCACGAATGAGAAGGAAAAAAAATTTAAATATTTGATACTAGATAGTAGAACATATTCGCCGCCTTGCTATATTTAACCTACAATCTAGTAACAAATGAAAGAAACACGTCTCGGCGAATTTGAAGAAGTTATTCTGCTCCTGGTTGGGATCCTGGGGGAAGATGCTTACGCCTTTAAGATTGCAGAAGAATTCGAGTCACAAACTGAGCGCAATGTGTCGATCGGTGCCGTTCACTCCACCCTTAACCGCCTGGAGGCAAAAGGATTTTTGAAATCGGCCATGGGCAAATCGACGGCGGAAAGAGGTGGAAGGAGAAAGCGGATCTATACCATCACCGCGCTTGGCAAACGGGTGTTGCAGGAAGCAAGGGATTTCAGGTTATCCCTGTGGGACCAGTTCCCGGAGTTTGCGAGTAAGTTTAGTTATTAAAGGGAGCTGGATACTGGATGCTGGATACCGGGATGTTAGATAAAATACTGAATTTCCAAGACTCGATTTTATAACCAGGTGTTGAACCGCAAAATCTTGCGCTGGAGATTCAGAGATTTCAGGTTATCGCTTTAGGATCAGTTTCCGGAGTTTGCGGATAAGTTTAGTTATTGAAGGGAGCTGGATACTGGATGCGGGATACCGGGATGTTAGATAAAATACTGAATTTCCAAGACTCGATTTTATAACAAGGTGTTGAAGCGCAAAATCTTGCGCCGGGAGATTCAGGAAATTAGCGGATGGAGGATCGATAGATAAATATTGAGCTGGGAGATCCAGGAAATAGAGGCGGGATGACGTAATTCTAGGGGTTCAGTGATTAAGGAAGCGAGTAATGAGGAACTGATGCTATCGTCGTAATAATAAAAACATAAACCATTGAATAGCGTATCACCGCCCCGTCTTGCACAGAAAATGTTGCTCTGGTTTTTGAGAGAGGCGCTCGTAGAGGAGGTTTTGGGAGATCTCGAGGAGAAATTTTATCGCGATGTAAAAACGCGATCGGTAACGCTGGCGAACATTAATTACTGGCTCCAGGTATTGAACTACCTGCGACCATTCGCCATTAAGAAAATCGGCGATGAACCTATACTACATTATGCTATGCTACACAGCAATTTAAAAGTAGGATGGAGGAACCTTTTGAAGAACAAGGGGTACTCTTTTATCAATATTGGTGGTTTAGCCGTAGGCATGGCCGTCGCCATGCTGATCGGACTATGGATCCAGTATGAAATCAGCTATGACCGGTTCCACAACAATAGAGACCGCATTGCGCTCGTCATGAAGCACACCTTATTCAATGGTGAACGAAATACACAGGAAGCGGTACCCTTACCGTTATACGACGAGTTAAAAACCAATTATCCCGAGATAAAACGTGTCAGCCGGTATAGCTGGGAATTCAACCAGAGCCTTGTCGTGGGAACAACGCGCCTGAACAAGATGGGACACTTTGTCGATCCTCCATTCCTGGAAATGTTCTCTTTTCCTTTCCTTAAAGGTGACGTTAAAACGGCATTGAACGATCCAAACTCCATCATTCTTGCCCAATCGCTGGCGACGCTTTTGTTCGGCGAGGGCGATCCGCTCGGCAAAACAATCAGGATGGAAAACCAGTACGATGTACAGGTGACCGGCGTCATTGCCGATCCGCCCACAAATTCTTCTATTCAGTTCGACTTTCTGGCGCCTTATGAATTTCAGATCGCAACCAGTTCATTCCTGCAAAACAATCGTACCAACTGGGGAAATAATATGCTGATGAACGTTGTCGAGATTACGGAAGGTGCATCAATGGAGGCGTTATCGGCGAAGATAGGACCGCTGAATGTCCAGAAAAGTGACCGTGTTAAGAACCAGACTTTTTTCCTTCATCCAATGTCGCAGTGGCATTTATTTAATGAATTCAAGGACTGGGTGAATGTGGGCGGCAGGATACAGTATGTACGATTATTTGGGGTTATCGGAATCTTTGTGCTGCTCATCGCATGCATCAATTTTATGAATCTCTCCACGGCCCGTTCAGAAAAACGCGCCCGGGAAGTGGGAATACGCAAAGCCATCGGGTCCCGCCGGAAGCAACTGATCGCGCAGTTTATGAGCGAGTCCATGCTCACGGCCTTCCTCGCATTTATGTTAGCCATAGGGTTGGTGTATGTATCACTGCCGTCGCTGGCCACACTGGGATTCGGTGACATTGCACTGGATCTGACCGATCCATGGCTGGTGAGTGCCGCTTTTGGCATTTGTATTTTTGCGGGATTCACCGCAGGAAGTTACCCGGCGCTTTATCTTTCTTCCCTGGTGCCGGTAAGTGTATTAAAGGGAGTATTTCGGCAAGGTAAAGGTCCTGCTGTATTTCGCAGCGTACTGGTCGTCTCGCAGTTTTCCATTTCCATTGTGCTAATCATCAGTACCATGATTGTCTTCCAGCAGGTCGATCACGCCAAGCACAGATCGTTGGGATATAATCCTGATAACCTTATTTCGATTGAAGGTAGCGGCGACCTGGCGAAACATTATGCGGTACTGAAACAGGAATTGCTTCGCTCGGGTTATGTGGCATCCGTGGCGCGTGCGTCCAGTCCGATGACTGAAATTTATAACCGCTGGAGCGATTTTTCCTGGGATGGCAAAGACCCGGATGAAGACATTGCACTGGACGCGGTTATGACAGAGTGGGATTTTGAAAAAACGGCCGGGCTTAAAATAAAACAAGGCCGGGCGTTTTCGATAGATCATGCTGCCGACTCCAACGCCGTCATCCTGAACGAAGCTGCTGTAAAAGTGATCGGTTATGAGAACCCGGTTGGCCGCACCATGAAAACCGGTGACCGTGAAGTGACGATCATTGGTGTGGTTGAAGATGTGTTGATGAAAAATCCATACGAGCCGGTTGACCCGGCTGTCATTCTTTTTAATGCCGAAGCCGCCAATAGCATTCTTATCCGCCTGAAAGAAACGTCTGATTTAAACAAGGCCCTGGCGTCCATGCAACCGATCTTTGAAAAGTATAATCCTTCGCTTCCTTTCGAGTACAGCTTTGTCAATGACGACTTTAACCGGAAGTTCAGGCGGGAGAACGCGGTCGGTAAACTGGCAGCCGTATTCGCGGTACTGGCCATATTCATCAGTTGCCTGGGATTGTTTGGACTGGCTTCATTCGTCGCCGAACAAAGGACGAAAGAAATCGGTATCCGTAAAGTATTGGGCGCATCGGTTTTCGTGCTATGGCGGATGCTGTCCAGACATTTTGTATTACTGGTCATCATCTCGGGTCTCATTGCCATACCCATAGCCTATTTTCTGATGGATCACTGGCTGCAACGGTACGAATACCGTACGGAGATCAACGTCTGGGTGTTCGCGTTGACAATCTTCGGTGCGTTAAGCATAACCCTGCTTACGGTTAGCTTTCAGGCCATTAAAGCGGCGATGATGAACCCGGTGACCAGCTTGAAAACGGAATGAGGGGATGGCGATGACCAAGCGTACGCTGCAACCGCCCCGTTCGGCGCAGAAGCTGCTCTTGTGGTTTCTGCGGGATGACCTCGCAGAGGAAGTACTGGGTGACCTGGATGAAAAGTTTTTAAAAATGGCCACAAGGCGATCACCAGTAATGGCGCGCCTTAACTACTGGTATCAGGTATTGCATTACGTCCGGCCTTTTGCGATCAGAAGACCGACACAGGAACGCACAAATCATTTTGATATGTTTCAGAGTTATTTTAACGTAGGATGGAGAAACCTTTTCAGGAACAAAGGGTACTCCTTGATCAACATTGGCGGCCTCACGGTAGGAATGGCGGTTGCAATGTTGATCGGCTTATGGATCTTCGATGAACTGTCGTATAACCACCATCACCGGAACTATGAACGCATTGCGAGAGTCATGCGCCACGGTACCGTGAATGGCGAGACTTTTACAACAACGTGGCTACCCTATCCGCTGGGCGAAGAGCTTCGGACAAAGTATGGTGAGAGCTTTAAGCACGTCCTCATGGCGTCGCCGCCCGGGAGTCACATACTGACCTCGGGCGATAAGAAGCTCAACATACAGGGCGCGTTTATCGATCCGGGTGCGCCGGAAGTCTTTACTTTCAACATGGTCAGGGGCAACCGCGATGGCTTGACCGACCTGCAATCAATTCTTCTCTCGGCTACATTGGCAAGGAAACTCTTTGGTGATGAAGATCCGATTGACAAGGTTCTTCTTATAGACAACAGGACTAACGTCAAGGTTACCGGGGTTTATGAGGATCTGCCGCACAATACTCATTTTCACGGCGTCCAGTTCTTCGCGCCGTGGGAACTGTATGTTTCGTTTAACGAGTGGATGAAATGGCAGGGTTTTGGCAACAACTTCCTGGACATCTATGTTGAACTGTCGCCGAATACAAATCTTGCCAGCGCATCCGACCTCATAAAAAACGCGATCCTCGATAATGTCCAGGACGACAAAGGATACGTCGCCATTAACCCCCAACTCCTGCTGCATCCGATGCAAAAATGGCATTTGTATTCAGCATGGAACAATGGCGTTAATACCGGCGGTCTTATTCAGTTTGTATGGCTTTTTGCAATCGTCGGTAGCTTTGTATTACTCCTTGCCTGCATAAACTTCATGAACCTCAGCACCGCGCGATCTGAAAAACGGGTGAAGGAAGTGGGTATCAGGAAAACAATCGGCTCCGTACGAAATCAGTTGATCAACCAGTTTTTTTTTGAATCGTTACTGGTTGTTGTTATCGCGTTCCTTTTGGCGATGGCCGTCGCTGCAATTTCAATTAGTTGGTTTAATGACCTCGCCGGAAAGAAAATGACGATGCCCTGGGGCAACTATTACTTCTGGTTGGCTGCGACTGGCTTTATCATTTTTACAGGGCTGGTTGCCGGCAGTTACCCTGCGTTGTATTTGTCGTCGTTTAAACCTATCCAGGCATTAAAAGGTGGCTTTCGCGCCGGGCGACTTGCTTCGCTTCCGCGAAAAGTTTTGGTTGTTATCCAGTTCACGGTTTCGGTCGTTCTGATCACGGGGACCATAATTGTTTACCAGCAGATACAATTTGCTAAAAATCGTCCGGTAGGCTACAACAGGGAAGGATTGCTGATGATTCAAATGACCACGCGTGACTTTCATGCGAATCTTGACGTGTTGCATACCGAACTGGAAAAAAGTGGAGTTGTAGCCGCGGTGGGCGAATCAATCGGTCCTGTCACAGATGTGTGGGCCAGTAACGGAGGCTTTGACTGGCGGGATAAGGACCCGGCACTTCAAACGGAATTTGCGACATTAGCCATTACAGCAGGGTATGGTGAAACCGTGGGCTGGCAATTTTTAAAGGGACGGGATTTTTCACGAGAATTGGCCAGTGATTCCCTGGCTATGGTGATCAACGAGACAGCGGCTAAACTGATGGGATTTGAAGACCCTATCGGTGAGGAGGTGCGATGGAAGGCGGGCTGGACAACGACTGGCCAGTACAACATTATAGGTGTGATCCAGGATATGGTTATGGAGTCTCCATTTTCGCCGCCTATACCTACGGTGTTTTTTTTAAACAGGAACGTCAGCTGGATGAACATTAAGATAAGTCCTGAAGCCACTGCCAGCGAAGCGCTTCCAAAGATTGAAGCGGTGTTTAAAAAAGTCATACCGTCGGTTCCCTTTGATTATAAATTTGCCGGACAGGAGTACATGCTTAAATTCTCCGCGGAGGAAAGGATCGGTACACTGTCGTCCGTATTTGCCGTGCTGGCGATTTTTATCAGTTGCCTGGGATTGTTCGGCCTTGCTTCATTTGTTGCTGAGCAGCGTACCAGAGAGATCGGAATCCGAAAAGTAGTGGGCGCTTCTGTATTTAACCTCTGGCGCCTCTTATCCAGGGATTTTGTCCTGCTGGTAATTATATCCTGCCTTTTAGCGGTTCCGATTGCGCATTACCTTATGAGTTCGTGGTTGCAAAAATATGCCTACAGGGTGGAAATTTCATGGTGGGTTTTTTTCATCACCAGCGTCGGAGCATTTTTGATCACGTTGCTGACGGTAAGCTATCAGGCCATAAAAGCTGCGACCTTGAACCCTGTAAAGAGTCTTAAAACTGAATAATTTGAAACTGGTCCTTTTATGTCCGTGATCGGCCGAAAAAAATTGTCATTAGCCAGTCCCGTAATATTGAACCTCCCGCGTGGAAGAAACTAAACGTTAGCCTGCAACACCTAACAGCCGCACAACACCGTCCGGGAATAGTCCCAGCAGGAAGGTAATAATGACAAGGATGAAAACCAGTATTTGCGAGGTGGTTGAAACAGTAACGCTTCCGCCCGCCGGATCTTTGAAGTACATGGCAATCATGACGCGGAAGTAATAGTACACGCCGATCAGCGATGTAATGATGGCCAGGATCACAAACCCGATCTGACCATGCTCGATCGCCAGCGCGAAAACAAGGTACTTACCAAAAAATCCCGGAAGAGGAGGGATACCCGCCAGTGAAAGCAGTGCGATGGTCATGCCGACCGCGAGTAACGGATTGCGCTTATACAGTCCGTTAAAGTCGTCATACGTTGTATTCTCTTCGTGATTCTGCAACGCCAGCAACACCGTAAATGACGCCAGTGACGAAACCGCATAGGCGGCCAGGTAGTAGAAGATCGTTCCCGCGGATCCCTGGTGGTCAGACAAAAAGGCAAGCAGGATGTATCCGACGTGTCCAACGCTTGAATACGCCAGCATCCGCTTGACACTGTTTTGATAGACTGCCGTGATGTTCGCCACGACGAGTGTCAATACCATGATTCCCTGCAGTACAGTCGCCCAGACGGGCTGAATGGTGGCAAAGCAAACTGAAAATATCCGGTAGAAAGCCGCGATGGCAGCGATCTTGACAACGGTAGACATCAATGCCGTAATGGATGTGGGTGAGCCTTCGTAAACATCGGGCGCCCAGAAGTGAAAGGGTACGGCGGATATTTTAAAGGCCAGTCCCACGAGCATCAAAAGCGCGCCGGCATGAAAGAAAGTGGGGAGTTCGCCTGCGTGGTGCAAAACGAATTCTGCGATGGTATCGACCTGGAAAGAACCTGTGGCGCCATAGACAAAGGCAATGCCCAGCAATAAAAACCCGGTGGCGAATGAGCCCATCAGAAAGTATTTGAATGCTGCCTCGTTGGAAGCACGGCTTTCCTTCCGGCTGCCGGCCAATACATACAGCGAAATGGAAAGGATTTCAATCCCCAGAAACAACATCGCCATATTATTGAAACAGCTCATCATGATGCCACCGGCGATCGTGAAAAGAACCAGCGCGGAACGATCCGTCCTATGGGCGAGAATCTTGAAATAATCGCGTGACATCCAGAACCACAGCAAACCGATCGCGATGATCAGTCCCGTAAAAGCAACTGAAAAATTATCGAACACGACCATGTTGTGATAGTAGTGGCGCGAACCGTTCCATTCCTGTGTCAATAACCATCCCGCGACAAGCAGGCCGGCCATGATCACGCCGGTTAGCCACTTCTTCGCGTTGGCCACTTCAGCGATCAGCGATACCACACCAAGTCCACAAATAACAATCAGTGCATTCATATTACTGTACGGAGGCTGAATAGTTTGAATAGATTTCGATAATATCCGCTACGGCTGACGCTGACAGGTTCAGGATTGGCGCCGGATAAACGCCTAATAAAATAATCAGGCCGGTGATCGGGAACAGTACCCACCGTTCAAGGTTTGTCAGATCCGTGAATGTTGCCGTTACAGCGTTCACCTCCCCGGACATCGACTTCTGAAATGTCCGCAGCATATACACGGCACCCAGGATAATGGTTGAAGCCGCGACGATGCCGATTACAAGTTTATACTGAACGAGCGAATTGATCAGGAGAAATTCTCCCACGAATCCGCTGGTGAACGGGAGTGCAACACTGCCCAGCATGACGATGATAAACACGGTAGCGAAGACAGGCGCCACGTTGCGAATACCGCCGAGATTCTGTAGTACATGTGTTCTCGTCCTTTCATGAATGATATCGACGATAAAAAACAAGGCAAAAACGATGATACCATGACTCAGCATCTGGATCATCGCGCCCTGGACGCCGGTTGTCGTTAACGTGAAGATACCAGCTGATATCAGGCCAACGTGCGCGATAGACGAATAGGCAATGAGCCGTTTGATGTCGCGTTGCACGATGGCGATGCACGAACCATAGACGATCCCGATAACCGAGATGATGACGGCGGTAAGTCCCCACTGATGCACACCCAGCGGAACCAGGGGTAACAGCCACCGGATAACGCCGTAGATACCCATCTTCAACATGATTCCTGAAAGCAGCATGGTGCCTTGAACGGGCGCCGTCGTATAGGTATCCGGTTGCCAGGTATGAAAGGGGAAAACGGGCATCTTGATCGCGAAGGCTACAAACATTGCCCAGAAGATCAGGCCTTGCTCAAAGGCAGGCAGTGCTCGTCCGGCAGCATACAACGCCTCGATATCGAATGTGTGCTGGCCCGGTGTGAGGAAGTAAAGGTAGACCAGGCCGATCAGCATGAACAGGCTGCCAGCCAGTGTGTAGATGAAGAATTTCAACGTGATCCTACCGCGGTCTTCACCGCCCCAGATCAGGCAGATAAAGTATATCGGGATGAGGGCGGCTTCCCAGAAGAGGTAAAACAACAGGCCGTCACGGGCGGTAAAAACGCCAACGAGAGCCATTTGCATGGTCAGTATCAATCCATAAAACGTCGCCGGCTTCGCATAATCCTGCCGGAACGAGGACAGGATAATAAAGGGCACCAGCACTGTGGTTAACAATACGAGGAGGAGGCTGATGCCGTCCATGCCGACTGAAAATCTCAACCCCATCGTCGCGACCCAGGGGATATCGATGGCATACTGAATGCCGCCGGCCGCATCAAATCCAAATGCCAGCACAAGCGATGCAATCAGTTCGACAACGGCAGCGCCCAATGCCCACACCTTTGCCTGCTGTGGTTTCAATAAGAACAATAGCACCGCAATCAGCAGCGGAAAGAAAATGAGAAATACAGTTAGCATATTTACTTTTTTTGTACGGAACCGACAGTGTACTGCGATGCCGGACTTATATCAATTTATTTGCAACAAGGATCAGCACAACACCGACGACCATCACGAAAATGTAGTAACCGATACTTCCGTTCTGCAAACGGCGGACAATGACACTGCTCCATACCGCACTGTTCCCGATCGTATTGACCAGTTTATCAATCCCCAGCTTTTCGATCATGGTATCAAAGATCGCTGAAACATAGTAAAGCGGTTTCACGAAACCGGCGTCGTAAATCTCATCGATGTAGTATTTATTATAGAGCGTACGTTGCAGCCCGCCCATCTTTTGCTCTTCCGAAACCGTTACGTGGTTGTTTTTCACGTAACGTAACCAGGCAATCACAACCAGCACCAGCGTGAGCACGACGATCGAACCCATCAGCACATACTCGGTGGAGTGATCCAGGTGGTGTGTTTCCGTCAGGCTGGCCGAGGGTGCAAATACCGGCGCAAGGAATCCGTTAAGCCAGTGCGATCCGCCCAGCACTTCGGGCACGCCCATGAATCCACCCACGACCGACAACACGGCGAGTGCTATCAACGGTATCGTTATGCTTTGCGGGGACTCGTGAATGTGATGCATTTTGTCGTGACCGGCCCTTTCTTTTCCGTAAAAGACGAGGAAGAAAAGCCTGAACATATAAAATGCGGTCAGTAACGATGCGAATACGGCAAGCGCCCAGATCACCTTGCTGTGAGCAAATGCGCTGGCGAGAATTTCATCCTTTGAAAAGAACCCTGCAAACGGTGGTATGCCGGAGATGGCCAGGACACCGATAAAAAATGTGAGGTAGGTAACCGGCAGGTATTTTTTCAACCCACCCATGTTGCGGATATCCTGTTCGTTACCTAAAGCGTGGATCACACTGCCGGCGCCCAAAAACAACAACGCCTTGAAAAATGCGTGCGTTGCCATGTGGAAGATCCCGCCTGTAAAGGAACCAAGACCCAGCGCCAGGAACATTAACCCAAGCTGGCTGACAGTGGAGTAGGCGAGAACCTTCTTAATATCAGTTTGCGTGATGGCAATGGTAGCGGCGAATATAGCAGTCGCCAAGCCGATGATAACGATCAAATCCATGGTCGCCGGCGAAAGCGCATACAGTACATTGTTGCGTGCGACCATGTAGATACCGGCGGTTACCATGGTAGCCGCGTGGATGAGCGCCGATACGGGTGTCGGACCTGCCATGGCATCCGGCAGCCAGGTGTACAGCGGAATTTGCGCGCTCTTGCCCATGGCCCCGATGAACAGGAGGAATGTAATCAGGGTGATGGTTTCCGTATTGATCGTAGCTGCCGCGGGAATAACATCCGCATAGTGGATACTGCCGAAGTGAATGA
>DASPJC010000227.1:0-2432 GCA_035628815.1 Ohtaekwangia sp.
CGGTCAATGACGTGCCGGTTATTGTTGGCCAGGTAGCGCTGGCGACGGGCGCAGGCGTACCGTTGGAAATAACGTTAACGCAGCTGACGGTAACAGATCCGGACAATGCGTACCCGCAGGATTTTACCCTCCACATCGGTGCAGGTCAGCATTACAGTGTCAGCGGCACGACGATCACACCTGCGGCATCCTTCAGCGGTACCCTAAATGTCAGTGTTACGGTGCGCGATGGCGTAGCCACGAGTGCACCCTATTTTTTGAAAATTGAGGTTACCAAAGGCGTCACGATCACAGGCCAAAGGCCGCGCCAGGTCAACGAGGATGAAACGGCAACGCTTGGCCTGGAGGATCTGATCGTCAATGATCCTACGGGCGTATATCCATCCGGATACAAACTATTGATCGGTTCGGGAGAGAACTTTACGGTTGACGGCTCATCCATTATACCGGCTGCAAATTTTGCAGGGACATTGTCCTTTCCCGTAAGCGTATCAAACGGCAACGAGGCGAGTAACACCTATCAGTTTCAACTTCCGGTGGCAGCGATAAACGACGCGCCGGAAATAAAAGATCTTGAGACGGATGCGCTACCGTATGCGTTCGGCAACACGCCGGTACCCGTCTCACAAAGCCTGGTGGTGGCAGACGTAGACGACACGCAGCTGGTCCTGGCAGAGATCGGTTTTCGCCGCGACTACTACCGCGAAGGAAGCGACTCGCTCCATTTCACCAACCTTCCGGCCATACGTGGCGTGTTTGATGCCCGCGAAGGAATTATGTCGCTGATCGGTGTGGCGTCGCTCGCAGACTACCAGTCGGCACTGCGGCAAGTACGGTACAGCAACAATAGTCAGGACGATGCGAATAACCAGAAGGTGATTTACATCAAGATCAATGATGGTGAAAATGTAAGCCTGGTGTATGAACGAACTATCGTGATGCGCGAGGATATTGCTCTAGAAATACCCAATGCTTTCACACCTAATAGCGACCTGGCGAACGACACCTGGCGGATCCGCGCATTCGAAAAAAGTGAGAAGCTTACCAAAGCGGTCGTTCGCGTATATAGCAAGCGCGGTGTGCTGGTATACGAGGCGCAGGGTTTCGAGCAGGAATGGGATGGCCGTTTTCAGGATGAGCTGCTGCCGGCGGATACCTATTTTTATACAATCGATCTGAATCTTGCGCACGTCAATACCCATTTCAAAGGAGCGGTTACTATACTCCGGTAAAATAACGTTACGGGTACTGGCCGCATGCCCGCTTCAGCCGACCCTCGAACGACCATAAAGTAATTTTTCCGCGGTAATCTTACATGCCGTCGTCCGATCCTTCATTTTTTTCAAACCAACGGTATGGCTATTGTTAATCTTAATATGCCCGCGTTGCCTGACTTCACGATTCGACGATCGAACACGATTAATGAACGGACGAATTTCTGATTGGAGAGACGAATGGAACTCAGCTTTTTTGCCGGTTTGACAAACGTACCGGAGCAAGCATGCGGACCGGCACCTTTATCATCGTTCCGAATTCATCATATCACCTGAGATATCCGGTAAATATTTCATCTGTACCGGTAAACTTGCACTGCCACATTCTCTGTCGCAAAATTATTTTTCCTTTGTACCCGTCATTGTAGTAGCTCATCTACTTAAACTATTTGTTAACCCCTGCGGTCATCATCTCTCGGTGAGGATGACCAAGGATAAACTTTTTTTTAATGAAGAAAAACCGATTCGTGTACCCCTTGAGCAAGACGTTCTTACTGCTTGCAACGCTCTTCATGACTGTCTCAGCCACCCATGGACAGGATCCCCAGAAAAACCGAATGACCTCTTACGGCATGGGCTTTGTCGAATACTTACCGGCCGGATACTCGTCGTCGACGGCCAAATATCCGGCGATCATTTTCCTCCATGGATCCGGAGAACGCGGAACAGGCTCAGCCAACGATCTTCAAAAAGTAAGAAACCAGGGTCCTCCAAAACTGATCAAGAATGGTGAAAAGATGTGTTTCACCGTCAATGGAAAAACAGAATGCTTCATTGTCCTCTCACCCCAGACCAACAAGTGGAACTGGAAATACGACGTTATTCCGTTTATAAAATATGCTTTAGCGAATTATCGCATTGATCCCGCCAGGGTTTATGTCACCGGTCTCAGCATGGGAGGAGAAGGTGCATGGCTAACCGCTGGCCTGGAGGACAACTCACCAAACCTGATCGCCGCCGTCGGCGTCATGTGCGGCAGGGCCTCCCAGGCTGTTGGTTTCACGGTAGCCAGTCGCAAAATTCCCGTGTGGGCATTCCACGGTGACAAGGACACTGCTATCGGTATCGGAAGCGGTTTAATTCCCATCACGGCTATGCTAAGCGCCAATGCCAGTCCTGCGCCCATCTGGACGAAATATGCCGGTGTGAGTCATGGCG
>DASPJC010000228.1:0-7815 GCA_035628815.1 Ohtaekwangia sp.
TGATCGAAAAGATCCGTTTCCTTCTACCACCCCGCGCATTCGTTGCTCCACCCATCTTCGACTTCACAAGTCCCTTATCTTCGAGACGATACAGCGTAACGTGAACGGCGCTCAGGTTCACTTCACGCCCCACACGCTGCTGGATTTCGGCGACGATCGCATTCCCATAGGCCTCATCACCAAGAATTCCCACCATGGTCAGGATGAGTTCTTCAAACTCGCCAAGATAGTCTTTGCCCATTTCTATATAGTTTGTATGACTAATATACGGATTAGTATACATTTTGTTTAACAAATACGAAAAAATTCCATTCGTCGAAAACACTTCCCCGCAGGGTACAAAAGACTTCCAATTCTTACGCCCCGTCTGTGCGCAATGAATGTCCACCCTATCTTTGTGCACCGGCTCGACTAATTACAACCTCAATATCGATCTACTATGGTTCCATGATTCAATGCCCGTCTCCGAAGTCTTTAGCTATGCGCTCTATCTATTTTAAAATTTTTTAACCTGATACGATCCCGACAGGACTACCGTATCCAAACGAATCCGTGAAGAATGAAGTCAGATGCAATAACATTTTTATTCCGCAAAATCTGCGGTGCTGTATTTTTGATCGCCCTCCTTTCCCAATGTTCGGAAGACGAGCAGATGCTGGCCACTGAAAAGAGTATTTCCGACAGCATTACCGCAACCGCGGACGCTTCCCCAACCGCGGTGGCATCATGCGAAACGTGTACCTACATCGTACCGTCCAATACCTACCGCATTGACGGTGCTGCCCTGGGCCTGAAACCTGGCGCGGTGGTCTGCCTGAAGGCCGGAAATCAATATAAAACGATTTTGTTTGTCAACTTTGTGGGAACCGCAAGCAATCCCATTACGATTATGAACTGCGGTGGCCGTGTGACGGTCGATGGCGCCGGGAAATCTTTCGGCATCAAAACCGAGAACAGCAAATATTTCCGGATCACCGGCGGCTCCGATGCCACGTACGGCATCTTTATCAAGAACGCCAACCTGGGCATCACGCTGGACAAGCTCAGCACCAATTTCGAAGTGGATCATGTAGAAGTTGCCAACGTGGGCTTTGCCGGTATTATGGCAAAAACTGATCCGTCGTGTGACAACGCCACCATCCGCGGAAACTTCACCATGCGCGACATCTCGCTGCATGATAATTATATTCACGAAACTGGCGGCGAAGGCTTTTACGTAGGAAACTCATTCTATATGAATGGTGTAAAATTGTCCTGCGGCACCCGCTTCCCACACGCGATAGAAGGCGTGAAGATCTACAACAACAAGGTTAAGAATTCGGGATGGGAAGGCATTCAGCTCGGGTCCGCCACGGTGGGCGCTGAAGTATATAATAACAGCATCGAAAATTACGGTACAAAGAATGTCGCCAACCAGCGGAATGGTCTTCAGTTGGGCGAAGGTACGGGCGGACTATGCTACAATAACTTTGTCAAGGCAGGTCCCGGAAACGGAATCGTCCTGTTGGGCCTGGGTGACAATGTGATTCACGATAATATCATCGTCAATGCCGGCAGCCATGGAATCTTCTGCGACGAGCGTTACTCTCCAGGACCCGGCTTCAAATTTGTCAACAACACCATCATCAATCCGAAACAGGATGGCATCCGGATCTACGCCGATCTGGTGCCCATGAACGTGATCATCAATAACATTATTGTCAACCCGGGCAGCTATGGTTCTTACAAGTCGCCCAGGACAGGCGACGACGCCTATGTTTACAAGCTGAGCAAAAACGTAAAGCTCCAGATGTCGAATAATCATTTTACGCGTGACATCAACGCGGTGAAGTTTATCAATGCATCGGGTTCGAATTACCGGCTGACAAGTGCATCCCCTGTGTTGAATAAAGGAAAGGATGTCAACACCTATAATATTGCCACGGATTTTTATAAGCAATCGCGTGTGAAAGGTTCCGCCGTAGACATCGGCGCTTCTGAATACTGATATACATTCACGCTTGCAAGAAGGCTGTCACTATAAAAGAGACAGCCTTTTTTACTTTCGGAACTTTTACGCTTCCGTGTAAGAATAAAAGTCAATCGCCTGCTGATATCGCATCGTACTGTTTAATTTTGTGCACCCAGTTTTCTTCTACCAGTCGCAGGCAGATCAGTCAGCCGGCCGTTAACACCAACGTTTGCGTCGCGAGTGATTTGAAGAAGATGAGGAAGCCGTGTAAACTACACTGCTCTTAACCGGAACAACCACTATGAAATCCCAACACCTCCTCCACACGGGGAAAAGGCATGGCTATGCCTTCTTCCAATCCGTCCTTAAGAACGTTTTTCGCCATCTGCTCCTGTTCGTTATCTTGTCAGCGCTTTATCAGTGCTCCGACTATGAAATGGAAATCGAACCGGTTATCCCGGCCGATAATACACTGGATGTCGCGACTGTAGCAAGAACGGCCGCCCTAGCGGCCGACTGCTCGTCCTGTCGTTATGTGGTACCTGCTCGCACGCATCGCATCGATGGGCAGGTGCTTGGCATTAAACCGGGAGACAAAATTTGCCTGAATGCTGCCACGAATTACACAACACCGATCCTGTTCGTCAACATGACCGGAACACCGGCGAAGCCCATTGTTATTACAAACTGCGGCGGAACGGTAAACATTAAAGCGACCGGGAAATCTTTCGTGATAAAGACCGAGAAGAGTAAATACTTCAGGATCACGGGGAGCGGTTCCGGGGCGGGTTACGGTATCCGGCTTTCGGAAGCAAGCCTGGGCCTTACGCTGGATTATCTCAGCACGAATTTCCAGGTCGATCACCTTGAGGTGTACAACGTAGGATTCGCCGGTATCATGGCGAAGACGGACCCGACCTGCGATGATGCTACCATCCGCGGGAATTTTACCATGCGCGATGTGACCTTCAATGACAACTATATTCACGACTCGGGCGGCGAAGGTTTTTATATCGGCAATTCATTCTATATGAATGGCATGAGTCGTTCCTGCGGCATCCGCTATCCCCACAACATTGAAGGGGTAAAAATTCACAATAATATTATTAACAATGCAGGTTGGGAGGCCATCCAGCTTGGGTCGGCGACGAAGAACGCAAAAGTTTACAATAACCGGATCGAGCATTTCGGAACGAAGAACGTCGCCAATCAACGCAACGGTATCCAGCTGGGCGAAGGTACCGGTGGTGAATGTTACAATAACTTCATTAATACCGGCAACGGCAATGGTCTTAACGTCCTCGGTTATGGCGATAACGTTGTACATGATAATATCGTTATCAATCCGGGGCTTAATGGAATTTTCTGTGATGAACGCGTTTCGCCCGGACCCGGGTTCAAATTCATCAACAATACGATCATCAACCCGAAGCAGGACGGCATCCGGATTTACGCCGACCAGGTCCCCATGAATGTTATTATCAATAATATCATTATCAATCCCGGAAGTTATGGTTCGTACAAATATCCGCGTACTGGCAGCGACGCTTATGTTTACAAGTTGAACAAGAATGTCAAACTCCAGATGTCCAACAACACCTTCACTAAGAACATCAACCAGCTTAAATTTGTGAACAGTACGATCCACAATTACCGCTTGCAGGGCACCTCACCGGCGCGCGATAAAGGAAAAGACATTACGCCGTATAATATCACAAAAGATTTTTACAACAATCAACGACTTCGGGGAAACACGTACGACATCGGTGCGCACGAATTCTAGATTGTAACAGCAATAGGAAAAGGGAGGCTCCACGGCTTCCCTTTTTTTGTAGAAATTAATCCACCATAACGCTTAAAGCCCCCCGCTTTCATCGTGGAATAAATTTTTTATCTCCTGTCACCGTCAAACAAGAACCCAAATGGAGCATCTTATTCGCTTGCAACAACAATACTTGCTCCTCCTGATCAAAACCCAGAGGCAACTTATCCGGCCATACAAGGGACCGGCCTTTATATTTCATGGCGGCATGCTGGAGTCATCCGCCGTTGTAAATCCTTTACTGACTGGCATCCCTGAGTCCAGGCGGTAGGGATAAAATCCTGAAAGCTGCTTTGGGGACAATCAATTTGCGTGACCTGATCTCCGAGGCGGCTTTCAAGGTCCAACGAAACAATCTAACGCTATGAACATTCAACCAATCTATCTGAAGGACAATTACCAGGCGTATGTTAACGGCGCCGAAGTTGAAAGCGATGTCAGCACTAACAACAGGAGCCTTGCGCCGGGGCAGCATGTGATGGTATTTAAAGACAGCTTGTCGTCGGAGACGGATATTCCCGGCCCCTCAGCACAAAAGCTTTCCGATAATATCGGGGTGGAGGGCATGGTGACGCAAGTCGATCGTGTGACAGATATGAACGGTGGACCGACCCGGCAGCACCTGAGGATCCGTCGCCTTTAATGGTTTAGTGGTCAACGAACGGCTTGATGGCCGCTGTCCATATCGCATAACCTTTTGCGTTCATGTGAAGGCCGTCTTCAACGAAGATATCTTCCATGGGCTCACCCCTTTCATTCAACATCGGCGTCCAGACGTCCACGAACGCCACGTTCTTTTTTCCTGCCAGTCGTTGAAGTCCCTGGTTGTATTGCTGATATTGATCTTTCAGCTTCCACCGGGCAAGGCTTGGCTTCACAGATATAAATATTACTTCCGTTTCGGGAGAGCCCTTTCTGATCTTGCGCAATACCTGCTTTGCGGTTTTTAACACATCCTGTGGAGATTTGCCACGGTTCAGATCGTTGTCGCCCTCATAAATAAACACTTTGTTCGGCGTGTAGTGAAGGATCAGCGGCTGCACGTAATGCAACAGGTCTGACATATCAGAGCCGCCGAAACCCCGGTTGATCACATTGTGTCCCGGGAAATTGTCGCTCAGATTCCACCAGCCTTTAATACTTGAGCTCCCGGTAAAAACAATCAGGTTTTGTCGATCGACAACGGTGTCGCTGGCGGTCATTTTACCTATTTCATCGGTGAATCGAAGGGGATCCTGCGCAAGAATTCCGGCGGGTAAAGCGAACAGCACTAAAATGAACGTCAATCGTTTCATGATAAAGTATTAAGCGGCTGTAAGATAACGAGAATTCATTCTACCGCGCAAATAAACAATCAGCCAGCGTTTACGTCGTTCTTCCATGATATGGCACAGATTTTATACCCTTATCTACGTTGACGTCCTGGTGGCGAGCCCAAATCACAGCCCCTTGATGTCGACGTCGACACGTAATAATGCACTTAATAAACATACTATGATACACGACAAAGTTCTGTACACGGATGGCCGTGACGTAACCGTAACCGAAACGAAACTTCAGGTCAAGAATGATGCGTATGAGTTGAGAGGGATAACGAAGTTTGGACTCTTTATCCGGCGTCCGGACCGGTTTCCAGGAATGTTATTACTGATCACGGGGTTACTGCTTGCCTTAACCGGCGGATTCGCACTGATTTCTCCGGAAGTCATCGGTGACATTCAGGTAGGCAATGATCTGGTGAGCGCCAATACTGTAGCCGTATGGTTGGGGGCAGGATTTATTGTTCTGGGGATTATTGTATTAATTGCCGTGAAGGAAAGTTACTCTGTGAGAATTGCAACGGCCGAGGGCGAAAAGGACGCCATCGTCAGTAACAAGAAAGAATACATTACCCAGATCGTTAATGCGCTTAACCGCGGCATCAGTTACATCCGGTATAACACAACCGGCACACGGTATATCAATACAAAGGTGTAGAGATTGGATTAAGGATAGTCATCAAAATAAGGCGCCATCTGCGGCGCCTTTTTCATTGGCGGCCTCCTTTTTATTCATGTGCAACAGGCAATCATCCACAACCTTCATGGCGCGGCTTCGCAGTATGGGATTTCCCTTTTGCATTTTCTGCAGCAGGGTTTTTCCTTCATGAACAAAGACGATGGCGAAGTCGGGGTCATCGCTTAAAATATTCATTGAGTTGTCGATTATATCCGCGTACTTGATCGTCTGGGCATCAGCACTGATACCGGATAGACGTTCTGCCTCCCTGGCCTTTCGCGAGCGCCTGTTCATCCCTGGATAGTTCTTCCGGACGTAGACATCGGTCAGTTCTACCACCAATGCCAATGTACGCGTGGCATTTTCCCGCGTCATTGTCTGCATTAGAAACTCCCGCATAACATCTCCGGTAACAGCTGTATCTTCCAGGACGTCGTGCAGTAATGCAGCAGCGAGTACAGCCTGATCAGTCGTGAATTCCGCGCAGGTCTCCATGACCCTAACCGGATGTACAATGTATCGCTCACCGGAGTATTTCCTTGTTTGGGTTCCGTGTGCCTTGTCTGCAAAAGCCCTTACCTGTTCCAGCGTTTTTTCCATCGTCAAAAAAACAGGACGTCCCGGCTGGAACGTCCTGTGTATTTTCTATCACTAACTATTGGAAAACGTAGACTTTGTTTTCCCGGCCGGCGTTCCGGCAGTAGTGCCCGTGACGGATGTACCGGTACGGGTATTCATAAAGTCCTTGTTTTCCTCCTGGCTACTCACCCGGATCCTGTTCTCCACATTTTTAACACCCGATATTGCCTCCGCGATATCCTCTGCCCTTCTCTTGTCACTGCGATCGGATACGGTTCCCGTAAGTGTTACCTCGCCGTCTGTCACCGTTGCTTCAATAAAACTTGCATCGACAAAGGGATCGTCGCTCAAGCGGTCGTTGATGTCTTCCTTGATTCGTTCATCAGACCGTTTGTAACCTTTCGGTCCCTTACCGCGATGATACCCTTCGCGGCGACGATCCTGTTCGCGCCGGCGCTCGGCTTCATCGTTTCCAAACCATGAAGCCACCTCGTCGGTGGTACGATCCCACCAGTCGCGCTCCCGGTTTTCATCCTGATATCCGCGGTTGGATCCATAACGGCTGTTGTAATTTTCCCGTCCATAGCTGCGTTGCTGGTTGCGGTCATAATCGTAACCGCCACCGTAGTTGCTGTTACCATAATTTCGCCCGCCGTAGCTGCTGCCATACCTTCCCTGGTTGTAATCATCCGAATCATGGAAACTTCCCTGATTGTAGGAGCTTCCGAAGTTACTGCTGCGCGAACTTCCCCAGCGCGATTCGTTATCGGGATCATAATCGTTTTCGCGGGATCGACCGCGGTAACCGTAGTCAGACCCACTGCCGTACCTTCTTCCCTGTGAGCTGCCGTAACCACTGCCACGGTATTCATCCTCACGGTTGTAACGTCCGGACGAGTTACTGAACGGTCCGCTGTTTTCATCTTCCCATCCCCGGTTGTTTGCTGAATTTCCATAATTACGGTTCCCCAGATAACTTCCGGAACTGTACCCGCGCTCTTCATCGTAATCCCGGCCGTAATAACCCCGGTTTTCATTCCAGTCCTGGCTGGACCCGCGGTTGGATCCGCGGTATTTATTTGAATCTGCCATACACGTTTTGTTTAATGGTAACTGAGTTTACCCTACGCGCAACAAAATTGTGCCTGGCTGTAACGTTTGCGGTTCGGCCCGTGATGATGACGCAATTACTCAGTCGGCCATAAAATCTTCAATGGCACCGCGGTAAAAACAAGACTGTTTGATGATAAATTAATCAACGGACAAGCAGCATTCATCAGTGGTTCAGAGAGAGCGTGAAAAGAACATAAGTTTATTTTCGGTAAACATTTTTAACGGCCGCATGGGCGATGCGCTCGTCCTCTTCCTCGGCAAGCCCGCTGATGCCGACGCCGCCAACAACCTTTCCCTGCTGAACAACGGGAATGCCACCGCCGAAACCTGTAATACCATGGTCGCCCCAGAA
>DASPJC010000229.1:0-3143 GCA_035628815.1 Ohtaekwangia sp.
ACGCCCGATCCCGTTTTCAACGTATGAGCTACCCTTTCATGCCATCGACTACTGTTTGGCCGTGGCTGGTATTCACATCAACGACATCGATCATTTCGGCTATTCCTTCGACCCCGCGATATTGCTGGCCAATCACCGTGACAACCCGCTGATCCCGATACCACTTGTTCCCGGTATCAAAGGCCAGGATGGCTTCCTCTCACCGTGGGACCCGCTGTTCCTTTCAATGATCAACAATGCCCCCGCGCATCTTGCTGACGGCTGGCCTCACCATTTACAACCACGGTTTCTCAACGCGCAGGTCTGCAAGGACCGGTGGCATTTCGTCGACCATCACCTTTCTCACGCCGCCAGTGCATTCTACGTGTCACCTTACACCGAAGCGGCCGTGATGACGGTGGACGGACGCGGCGAAAAAGCAACGACAGCATACTACACCGGCTCCGGAAATAAGCTCGAAAAGATCGGCCAGGTGAATATGCCGCATTCCCTGGGCCTGCTCTATGAGCGCGTCACGACACACCTTGGATTCCTTCATTCATCTGACGAGTACAAGGTTATGGCGCTGGCTTCCTATGGCAAGCCGGTATTTATAAAAACGTTCCGCGACATGATTGACCTGAAAGATGATGGCACGTACACGGTATACCAGGGAGATCTTACTGCTGCCTTGGGACCCATGCGTAAAAAGGGCGACGAATTTACAGCGCATCATTTCGATATTGCACATTCGCTGCAACAGGTATTGCAGGAGACCATTCTTAAGATAACGCAGTGGCTACACAAGAAAACCGGGCAAAAAAACCTTTGCATGGCGGGCGGTGTGGCGTTAAACTGCGTGCTGAATGCGCACTTGCGCGACCGGGGGCCATTTGAGAATATCTGGGTCCAGCCCGCTGCGGGTGACGCCGGAACAGCGCTCGGCGCAGCATACGCGATCGAAGCGTCCATCAACGGCCACGCCCGGAACTTTGTAATGGAACATGCATACTGGGGCCCGTCTTACAGCGACGACGCCATTGAGAAATTTTTGCAATGGGCCAAGGTGCCTTACCGCAAAATGAAGAATGTCGCTGACGATACAGCAGCACTGCTGGCTGAAGACAAGATCATCGGATGGTATCAGGGAAGAATGGAATTTGGGCCGCGTGCGTTGGGCAGCCGCTCGATCCTGGCATCCCCGATCAATGCTTCCATGCAGGCGCGGTTGAATGAGGTGAAAGACCGTGAAGACTTCAGGCCTGTCGCACCGGTTGTTCTGGAAGAAGATGCAAACGAATGGTTTGAGGGAGCAGACTATTCACCGTTCATGCTGTTCGTGCATAATGTAAGACCGGACAAAGCTAATGCGATTCCTGCCGTACGCCATGTCGATGGTACGGCCCGGATCCAGACCGTAAACCGTTCGCAGCACCCCGCCTATTATGATCTTCTCGCGGCCTTCAAAAAATTAACCGGCGTGCCCGTGCTTGTGAATACATCGTTTAACACGTTGGGCAAACCCATCGTATGTACGCCACGCGACGCCGTGGAATGTTTCTGGACTTCGCCCTTTGACGCACTCGTTATTGGATCATTTCTGGTGCAGAAGTAACGAAGCTCTTGGGATGGACCCAAGTTTCTGCAAGACAATGTTCATAACCTCGTCCACCGTTTCGGCGCGCCCGGCTGGAACAATGCTGTGAATTGCTTCATTCAGCGGACGCCATCGACCCGGATCGGAATATCGTGAAAAGATCACAACGCTGGGTACACCTATCGCGGCGGCCACATGTGAGATACCGGTGTCATTGCTGACCAGCAGTGCTGAATTTTTAACCAAGGCGGCCAGTACGCCCATCGAGACATGGCCTGCCCGGCGTACCAGATTAAGGGATGAAACATGCATGCGGCTTTCAAGGCGATCCAGCAATTCCAACTCCTGGCCCGAGCCTGTCAATAAAATTTCAAACCCGAGGCATTTTAGATGATCTGCTACGGCAGCAAAGTTTTCCACGGACCATCGTCGTTTCGGGTCCCGCGCGCCCGGATGGATACAGACATAGGCCCCGGCGGCCAGGGTCAACGCACGGGCTATGGTGTTAGACTGGCTCCACTCGTCATCCAGGATCGGAAACTCAAGATCACTACCCTGCTCCGGAATATTCAATGCCTGGATAACCTTAAAGAAACGCAGCACTTCATGATCTGAATCTTCGCTCACCGGAAACAATGCTTCGTCGGGACAGTATTCGTTTTCGCGACGAAGCCCGGCAATATGTTTTGCACCCCACAACCCCACCATGCTGTTCGTAATGCTCCCATTACCCTGCCACTGAAGAACAAGATCAAATTTCTTATCCTGAATGGCAGCGAGAAAAACTGTTACGCGGTGCGGATCAATGGTTTGCTCCGGCAGCCCCGGCCATCCCGGGAATGCTATGAACCGGTCGAAGTACGCCGAAAAACGATCGACGAATTCCTGTTGCCACGGTAAGCCTATCAGCGTGATCTCTGCATCAGGATACGCCTTTCGGAGCGCGCGGATAGCCGGTATAATGCAGAGCATGTCGCCGAGGTACAAGGCCCTGAACACGGCGATGCGGCGAATGTGGTTCTCGTGAAAATAGAGTACATGAGGATCACGCATCATACGATCGCTTTTGAAAATCACTTTAATTATGATGCCACGGTCCAGCGGCATTGTTTTTTAAAACGGTGCTACCATGAAGCTTGTCTCGGTTGTCATACCAACGTATAAACGCACCTCGTTGCTGGCCAAGTGCCTTGAAGCGTTGTCCGATCAGACCATTCCCGCGGAAAGCTTCGAGATCATTGTTGTGAGCGACGGTCCTGATCCTCAAACCGAAAGCCTCGTTGCACTCTTCGCCGAACGGGGACTCTCAAACGTACGCTATATCGCAACTGCGGTTAAAACCGGACCTGCCGCCGCCCGCAATGCCGGCTGGAAAAACGCGGCCGCTCCGCTGATCGCATTTACCGACGATGATTGCCTCCCGACTCCCCGATGGCTTGATTTCATTCTCGACGCTTATGAAAAATATCCGCAGGCCGGTGCGTTTGCCGGACGAATGATGGTTCCGCGCAACAACATTATGACCGACTATGAAAGCAATACGGCTGGCCTGGAGACCGCAGGCTTC
>DASPJC010000230.1:0-5559 GCA_035628815.1 Ohtaekwangia sp.
CTGACGACGAAGTGATGAAATTCTGCCAGGCCTTTATGGGTGAACTGGCGCGTCATATCGGCCACCGCCTTGACGTACCTGCAGGAGATATTGGCGTTGGCGGCCGGGAAATCGGCTACTTGTTTGGCGCCTATAAAAAAATCCGGAACGAATTCACGGGGGTGCTGACCGGAAAAGGTATCGGGTGGGGAGGAAGTCTGATCAGACCGGAGGCCACAGGTTATGGTCTCATTTATTTTGCGGAAAACATGTTGTCCGAGAAAAAGGCCTCCATCAAAGGCATGACATGTCTTGTGTCAGGCTCCGGCAACGTCGCGCAATATGCCATCGAAAAGATCCTTCAACTGGGCGGAAAAGTAATTACAGCTTCGGATTCGGATGGATTTATTGTCGATGAAGCAGGATTCACCCATGAGAAAGTGTCATTTCTGAAAGAACTCAAAAACACCCGGCGAGGAAGGATTCGCGAGTATGCCGACCGTTATCCGGGCACGACGTTTTTCGATGCCGACGAAAGCTCCTCGCATAACCCGATGTGGAACATCCCGGCCGACTGCGCTTTTCCCTGTGCCACCCAGAATGAGATCAACGATCAGGACGCTGTCAACCTGATCCGAAATGGTGTGCGCCTCGTGGCAGAAGGCGCGAATATGCCGACAACGATCGAAGGCATTAATATTCTCCTCGACAACGGCGTTATGTACGCACCGGGCAAAGCATCCAATGCCGGGGGCGTGGCCACTTCGGGACTGGAGATGACGCAAAACTACATGGGTCAAAACTGGTCGAAAGAGGAAGTCGACCTCAGGCTTCATGCGATCATGAAATACATTCACACCGAATGTCTCGATGCGGCAGCGGCCTATGGAAAACCCGGAAATTATCTTGCCGGTGCTAACATCGCGGGTTTCGTCAAAGTGGCGAACGCCATGCAGTCGCAGGGCATTGTCTGATCGTCCACTTGTACCGGAAATAATTGTCACTGTTTTCAGACAGCATCACAACTTTGCCGCTGGTCATTCCGTAAGGGTCTGTCTGTTCTTTTTAAACTATGAGTCTGCAGTTAAAAACCGGGTACCGGCAAATTTTGGGATTAGCGCTGCCCATAACGCTGGCCATGCTGGTGCCGCAGATGAATTTCATTACCAACAATATCTTCCTCAGCCGATTGGGAGAGCAGGAGCTGGCCAGCGCAGGGATAACAGGCGTCTACTACCTTATTTTCGCCGTCATCGGAAATGGACTGAACAACGGCTTGCAGGCACTGGTCGCGCGGCGGGCCGGTCAAAACCTTCCGCGTGAGATCGGAAGGCTTTTCGTACACGGTGTATGGATTGCCCTGTTTATTGCCGCGCTTGGAATTCTTATCACCTACACCCTATCGCCGGCAATCCTGCGGTCGGTTATTCACAATGATGCGATCGCGGAACAGGTTATCGATTTTTTGCTGATCCGGATCTGGGGGCTGCCGTTGCTGTACCTCTACGTGATGCGCAATGCGTTGCTGGTTGGGACCAATCAAACACGTTACCTGATCTGGGGAACACTCAGTGAAGCGGTGACCAATATTTTTCTGGACTACGCTTTTATCTATGGTCATTTCGGTTTTCCGGAACTCGGGTTCAACGGCGCCGCCTATGCTTCGATCATCGCAGAAGGCACGGGCCTTGTTGTTATTTATGCGGTCATTCATTTCAAAAAAATGCATCAGCAATTTGCATTTTTCGACCGTCTTGATTTTGACAGGGGTATTACAAGATTGATCCTGGTGCAGTCATCGCCGTTGATCATGCAGTTCGCGATCAGTATCGTCAGCTGGGAATACTTTTATATCCTGATTGAGCATCATGGCGCCCGCGCGTTGGCCATTTCCAATACCATGCGTAACATCTTCGGTATTTTCGGCGTCTTTTCCTGGTCTTTTGCCGCGGCCGCCAACACGATGGTGAGCAATGTACTCGGGCAGGGAAAAACGGAAGAAGTGATGCCCCTCATTCGACGCATCAGTGGCCTCAGCCTGGCAATCGCCGTGATCATATTTTTATTCCTGAATCTGAAGCCTGAATGGTTCCTGTCGTTTTACGGCCAGGATCAGGGCTTTATCGATGAGGGTATTCCGATTGTCCGGATTGTCTCTGTCGCGCTGCTGATGATGTCCTTTTCAACGGTATGGCTGAACGCTGTAACCGGCACAGGCAATACGATGGTAAACCTGGTGATCGAGACCATTACCATTGTGATCTACAGCGTTTATGTCTATGTGGTACTGGAATACCTGCGGTTACCGATTGCGTGGGGTTGGGTATCCGAGTGGGTCTACTGGATCTCCATGTTCACCATGGCATACTTCTACCTGAAATCGGGTAAATGGAAGAGCAAACGAATATAGTCGATGGGCTATTTCCGTTTGTAGAAATACAGGAATGTCGGCTTATTCTTCTTCTGTTCACTCAGCGTGTAAAATCCTGAAGCATCATGCGCCCAGGTCATGGCTTCGCCCTGGGGTTCGACATAGTAGGGAATCAGCGAATGTTTTTCCCGGAGGACCTCCTCCAGTGGTTTATGGCCGGGATTTTTCCAGTAGAAGACCCGCCGTGTGTTTTTCAACAGCACCTCATCGCCGCGTGGCGAAATAGAACCCGCAACGATCTTGTGTAAAGGAAACGATCCGACATGCTCTGCCATGAGGGTATCGGTACGGTTGATAACCGCTTTGTTGCCGATCTTGTACAACCGTGCGGTGTCTTCCTTTGATAAGATATAAAGGTCCGTTGTTTTCGGGTCGATGAGCAGGGTCTCCGAATCCTTCACCCGGTTATCAGGCAGGCGGAAAGTGATTCGTTGGAAGTCCCGGATCTCGATGTTTTTATTAGTCGAATCCAATAGCGGCTCTTCAAAGCGGTAAATAAACTTTGTGGGAAACATGCCGAGGTTGTCACCGATATCAGCAACATACAGATAGGTTTTGCCAGGCTCGGGCCCGGGACCGATGGTGAGGTCTTCCCAATCGCGGTTCATCACGCCCTTCAGGGTGCACGTCATGCGGATGCGTGTTTCCTGATCGATAAGAAAGATCTGCGGTGTATTGCCACTATCGTTCTGGGCCCACAGGTAGCCACTGTTTTTTTTGCTGGCGGCAATACCGGACACCTCCCCGAGTTTGTCACTGCTAAGCGCTGACAAGGCCTGCGCTTCCATAAACAGGTTGGGATTGCCGTGCACGTTCGGCTGCGCCTGTAAGGTTAGGGTGAGTAAAATCAAAACGATGGCGAACGGTGTTTTCATGAGCAAGGCTGTTAGACCTGTAAAAATAATTCATTCCAGGGTCAGCCGTCGCAAGAACGATACCAAACCTTTGGCAAATTATTTTGAAGGTCGATGCGTCGTATTGCGTCCGTAGAAGAAAAGATAGGCTTTTTCCGTTTTGCTTTGCTCACTGAGGGTATAGAAACCCGACCCATCCCGGGCCCAGGTGATCGATTCTCCCTGCGGTTCTTCTTCGTAGGGGACGTCCAGTGGCTTATCCCTCAGGACGTCAGGAAATGATTTGCCGGAAGGATTATCCCAGTAATAAACATACTCGTAGTTTTTCAGCAGCACTTTTTTCCCGTCAGGTGAGATGTCGCCGCCTACGATTTGCGTCAGCGGTAGTGATAAGACTTCACGCGCCAGCAGTGTATCGGAAGTGGAATACGGATAAACGATCTCATACACGAAAACCGGCTCTTCACGTTTTGAAACAATGTAAAGATTACGGGTCAGCGGATCGATCATTAATGTTTCAGTATCTTTCTTGGAAGGAAGTTTGAAAATTATGCTTTCAAATTCGGTCAATGCAACCTTTTCACCGGGCTGCTGCATTTTCGGCTCTTCGAACCGGTAGATCCGCTTGAACTGATACTTTGCACTGTTGTCACCGATCTCTCCGACATAAACATAATTCTTGCCGTCGACAGGGCCTGGCCCGACGGCGATATCCTCCCAATCGCGGTTCTCAATACCCATCAGCTCACAAGTCATGCCGATGTTGAGTTTGTCATCGAGCAGAAAAACTTCTGTTCCGTTCTGACTATCGTTATGCGCCCACATCATTCCCGGATTGTTGATGCTTGCGGCGATCCCGGAAATTTCGTCAAGCTTTTTACCGGTAAGCTCCGCCAATCGCTGGCCGGGCAGGAATTCGTCTGTCGGATTTTCGAGTGTTGGTCTGTCGGAACACCCGATCACCGCAAAAACCGGCAGCAAGAGCACAAAAAATTTCTTCATCGTAACTGAAAATTGCTGCGAAGAAAGCACTTTCCGGTCAAAAAATGTAAATCGTTTTTGTCCCTGCATTAAACATACGTTTGCAGACCGGCGAATGGCTGCATTGCATTGACGCCTTGGTTATTTTTTCTGACTTTTGATTTATGCAGTACCATGAATACGCGCCGCATCCACGTCTCGCCTGTATTGTCAGGTGCTTCTGGGTGAGTTCCGGAGCGGATGAGGGCTTCCGCCGGATATTGCCGGATGGCTGCACCGATTTTATTTTCAATTTCAGTTCACCGATCATTTCATCCACGGCGCGCGGAACCTACCACAACACATCTGCCGCTTTTATCGTCGGAAACATGACGACACCCATACTATCCAGGACTGCGGGACATTGCAACCTGCTCGGCATACGCTTTAATCCGGCAGGCCTTTATACATTATTGCACATGCCGCTGTGCCAGTTCACTGACGAGATGGTGAGCCTGGACAGTTTCAGACCGTTCAATGCATGGATGGACCAACTGGTGGATCACTACGACACCAATAGCCGGTTGAAACTGCTTAACACCCTGCTTATAGCCCAGGTGCAATCCGCGCCGCGTTTTCCGGCCGTTGAACTTGCCCTGCGTGCTATTGATGAACACCGCGGACAGGTCCGGATCTCGGCACTGGAACAACAGGCAGGATTGTCACGCCGTCAACTGGAGCGCCAGTTTATGTCGGTGGTTGGCATCAGCCCAAAACAGGTTGCCAGGATAGCACAGTTCGGCCATATGATTACCCTGTTAAGAACACGCGGCGAAGAGAGCCTCCTGCAGCTTGCCACTGATGGCGGCTATTCCGACCACGCGCACTTCACAAAATCGTTTAAGGAATTTGCCGGCGTAACCCCACAGGAGTATACCACGCAGCGTTGATGTCGCTTTTTTACAAAGCGCCTTGCGCGGCCGCGTGTATGTTTGCGGAGCACTTTATAATAACAGCATGATGTCAATGGTAAAATTTCAATCGCTCGCGCCGAACCTCGTGGTGGACGACGTCAATAAAACGGTAGCGTTCTATGCCGAAACGCTCGGGTTCGTGAAGATTGCTTCTGTCCCCGAAACGGGGCAATGGCAATGGGCAATGGTTATGCGGGACGGGGTAACGTTAATGTTTCAATCGTTACCCAGCATTCAGGAAGATCTCCCCCGACTCAACATCGAGAAGAAAGGATGTATGGGAACCTTCTATATCGGTGTAGAGTCGATCGACGAACTTTATAAGGACGTTAAAGGCAAAGCCGATATTCCGGAAGATATG
>DASPJC010000231.1:0-8406 GCA_035628815.1 Ohtaekwangia sp.
CGTAGCGTACCTCGAATGGGGAAGCCGTCTCGCGGTAATCAATTCCAACGGAGCGGAGACCACGGTAAACGAGAGCGACCCGATGCCGGTCTGGGGATGGGGTGTTCCGGGCGGTCCGTACATTGCACCGGAATCAGCCGATCATCATGAGGATTGAACATCGCGCATATTGATCGACAGAATAGCCACGGCGTTATACGTCCCGGATTACGAAACCTGCGTGATGGATGTCACGCTTGTCATTCAAAATACGCGATCATCCTGCCACAACTGACCACCATCATCCAGACAGTAAGGGAAACAACGGCGGCTGCCTTCGCCCTAAATGGTGTCGGAATATTCCTGTCCCACGTATTCACCGAACGAAAAGTATACCGGTGAAAAATCCCTGCGTTTGCAATGGCTACGAGGATCAGTATGAGTTTGAGCACGAACACAGCGTTATTGCTCAGTACGCTCGCTTGTGAAATGAACAACAGGAAACCGGAAGGTATCACCAGTAGCAGACTTCTCCTGGACCATGGCAGAATATGGTGCGCCATAGCCGTGACTGATATTTGTTTTGAGAACCCCAGCAGGCGCAGATCAAACAGGAATGCACTTCCTGTCAGAAAAATAAATCCGATAATATGTACGATCTCGATCACCGGAAACAACACCGCCGACTGCCGGATACTGACCGCGAGCTGTGTAGACTCCAGCCATTCAAACACATCCGGAGTCTCCATGCGGCTACCGCAGTTCCGTTTTTTTGTCGTCAATGCTGATCCATTCGGCGCGCATTTCGTCCTTCACCTTGAAATGCGGGTAGCCCAGCACAGATGCTGTCATGCCTTTCTTCAACATATCCTTCGTCAATCCCCGGCTCTCCATCCGCGATGGCGGCGCAAGAACGACGGTCCATACTTTATCATCGACTTTCAGCTTCATCATACCATGTGGATTTTCATAGCTGCTTTCAATGATTTCACCGGTGTAATTCAGTTTCTTCGTCTGGTCATAATTACTCCACCCGTGATGCAGGGGTGAAAACGCAAAACAACACAACAACAAAAGCAGCGCACAGGTCGCTTTTGCGAATCGGACGATATTGGATGCTTTCATAGATTTGATTTTTGTTTTCATGTCAGACCTTTTGGAATGAGGGGCAGCGTGTATAGCTTCTTTCCCGTGGCGTCGACGATCGCATTGCGAATGGCCGGTGCGATACCCAGGATCGGCGTCTCCCCCGCCCCGGCCGACGGAATATCTTTGCGGTTCAGCATCACGACGTCCAGCTGCGGGGTATCGCCAAAGCGGGGCACCCGGTATTTTGAAAAGAAAGGGTTGAGAATCCTGCCATCTTTAAAATCGATGTATTCAAACAGCGCGCCACCCAGGCCCTGGATCACGGCTCCCTGGATCTGGTTTTCAAGGTGCCCGGGATTGATGATCGCACCGCACTCGAACGCAACCACTACACGCTCGACTTTCACTTCGCCGTCGTCGCCGGTAGAGATCTCGGCACAGGTCGCTACATAGCCTCCCTTTTCACTTCCACAGGCGATCCCCACACCATGCCCCGCAGCTACCTTGCTTTCACCCCAGTTGAATTTCCTGGCCGCGGCTTCAAGTACATCCTTCATTCGCTCGTCTTTGAGATTTTTCAGCCGGAAGGTGAGCGGATCCATGTTAAGCTGCAGCGCCAGGTCGTTCATAACAGACTCCCTGGCAAATACGTTTGCCGTTGCTGCTAACCCGCGGTAAGAACCCTGGCGCAACGGTGACGCTACAGGATGAAACTGAATTTTCTTGTTCGCGACTGCGTACGGTGTTTCGATACCAGATCCCCCGGAGTTATAATTCTGAAACTCCCAGGTCGTAACAGCACCATCGCTTGCCGCCGCAGCTTTCACTTCAATCACACCCGCCGGGCGAAAATATGCCCATGTAAATTCCTCTTCGCGTGTCCAGACGACTTTTACAGGTCTACCGGCATCGCGTGCCAGACGCGCTGCTTCTATCCCGGCTTCCCCGGTATGCTTCCCACCATATCCCGAGCCGGTATCTGGCTGAATGACGCGAATATTTTCTTTTGGAATATTAAATACTTCGGCAAGATCCTCCTGCACGCCGAAGGGCCGTTGTGTTCCGGTCCACACCGTAAGTTTGTTGCCAGACCATTGCGCAAGCCCCGCGCGCGGTTCGAGTGGGGCGTGCGCGATGTAATCGATATAAAAAGTTTGCGATTCACGCACGGCTGCGTTGTCAAAGCCACTGGCAATATCGCGGGAAGAATCGTTGTCACTACCCTCCGCTTTTTCCGCATGCGCCTTCAGAAATTCAAAGATGGTGTCGCGCGAAGGGTGCTCCGGGATCTTCCATTCGGTTTTGATCGCCTTCAGCGCCTTCCCGGCCACCATCAGGTCGGCAGCCAATACGCCAATAAAATCGCCATCGCGGACAACCGTAACACCTTTCATGCTCTTTGCAGCGGAAATGTCTGCCGATAGCAAAGTTGCGCCGTAAGCCGGGGGTCTCAGCATCTTTCCGTGCAGCATATCCGGCAACGCCATGTCGGAAGTGAACTTGTGTTTGCCGGTAAGGAATGACTCGCCGTTGACTTTTGGAACCGATGTCCCGGTGACCTTCCATTGATCCCCGGGGGTAACAGGGACGTTGTCGTTGACAGGCTTCATCAGCTGCTTTCCTTTTGTAAGCTGGCCGATGTTGATTGCTTTCCCGGACGCGCGCTGTCTGATCTCTCCCGCTTCGATAAACAATGACGCACGGTCAGCTTTCCACTCCGATGCTGCCATATCAAGGAGGATTTCCCGCGCCGTGGCAGCAGCTTTTCTCAATTGCGGTCCCATATAGGGTATCGACCTGCTGCCGAAGGTTCCGCGGTCGTACGGTGTCAACGCGGTGTCGCCGAGTACCATCGTGATTTTGTCGATGGGTACGTGCAATTCTTCTGCAACGATTTGCGATAACGACGTTCTGATGTTTTGTCCTACCTCGGCTTTGCCGGAGTACACGGTCACCTTACCCTCTCCGTTGATATGGATCCATGCCGCGACGCTGTCCTCGTTATAGGTCTCCGCCCCTGACAGCGCGGCGCCCGGAAGGTTGCCCAACGTGAATGTAATAGCCAGACCGCTGCCCAATACCCCGAAGAAATTGCGTCTGTTCATGGAGAATTCATAAGGCGGCGGGCTGCGGAGCTCATATTGCTCGGGTGCGATCGGATCTTTTTCTTTTTGTTCCTTCATAGGCAAGATCAGATGTTAGCAGCTTCCTGAATAGCTTTCATGATGCGTGGATAGGTACCACATCGGCAGATGTTGCCCTGCATGGCAGCCTTGATCTGCGTTTCAGAGGGGCTGGCTGTTTTTCCAAGCAGCGAGACGGCAGACATAACCATGCCCGGTGCACAATATGCGCATTGAAATGCATCGGCCCGGAGAAAAGCTTTCTGAACGGCATGGAGTTCCCCGTTTTTTGCCACTCCTTCAATGGTGATTATTTTTTTTCCGACAGTTGTTCCGGCCGGCGTGATGCATGAGCGTGCAGCCGTTCCGTCGATCAGGACCGTGCAGGCGCCGCACGATCCTTCTCCGCATCCATATTTGCTTCCTGTAAGATCAAGCCGGTTCCGTAGAACATTTAACAGACTTTCGCCGGGTTCGGCCGCGACATTATACTTTTTATCGTTGATCAACAGATCCATGCCATGATGATTTTGCGATGCAATGATTTAATCTATGCAAATATATTCTGACCGGCAAGGGAAATTGGTTGGGCGGATAGGGCTGGTCATTCAAAGCTCCGTCTCAAAAACATCTCCACGAACGATTTTCCAGCGCGTGAAGTTGTTGACTTGTTCGATTTGCCCGTTGGCACTGGTCGGTTCTGGTGTCGTTTTAGATACATTCGAACCAGTCCTGCTGCGCCGGATTTTCTCATGACTTGCGCGGGCTGGATGTCGTGCCTGACGGCACTTTGTGACATTACGGTTTCATATTTTTTACCGGGCTGAGTCCCTAGCGGGACTCATAAGCGATCAACAGCAGCGTGAGCAGCATGAAATAGTATATAGGCAACAGATCACGTCAAGCGCAAACAATCAAGATTTCAGGATCGCCGAAAGAAAGATCGATTTTTTTCCAATAGGGATTTCCGGCATCACTAAAAAGAAAAGAACCTGATTATGAAGAAAGCGAAGAGAAAAATTTAAATAAAGAAATTGATATTGCGATGTGCATCCGAATCAACTCAGAAAGCCAGCATCAACGCAAGGCTGGCAGAAGGAAGGAAAACGAACACTTTATAGCAAAATCCGCCGTCCCGTAGGAACTACATCCTGGTACCCCGACCGAAAACATTTAACAAAAACTGTCCCGTAGGGACAACATGCCGGTACCACGACCGAAAACATTTGCCAAAAACTGTCCCGTAGGGACAACATCCCGGTACTACGACCGAAAACATTTAACAAAAACTGTCCCGTAGGGACAACATCCCGGTACTACGCCCGAAAACATTTAACAAAAACTGTCCCGTAGGGACAACATCCTGGTACTACGCCCGAAAACATTTAACAAAACCTGTCCCGTAGGGACAACATCCCGGTACCCCGACCGAAAACATTTAACAAAACCTGTCCCGTAGGGACAACATCCCGGTATGGCGAACACCTACACCCAAATCCACATTCAGGCAGTTTTCGTAGTTCAAAACCGCGCGTGCATCATCCACCCTGCCTGGAAAGAGGAGTTATATAAGTATATCAGCGGCATTGTTCAAAATAATAAGCACAAGATGCTTGCTATAAATGGTATGCCTGATCACGTGCATCTTTTTTTCGGGTTCAGGCCTTCGCAATCGCTGTCAGATTTAATGCAGGACGTCAAGGGCAGCTCTTCCAAATGGATCAACGAAAAGGGATTTGTCCAGGGAAAGTTTTCATGGCAGGAGGGTATGCGCATTTTCCTACAGCAAGTCTGCCGTGCCTGCGGTGATTCGGTATATACAAAACCAGGAAAAGCATCATCAAAAGCGAAGCTTCGTTGAAGAATATAAAGGCCTCTTAAGGAAATTTGAAATTGACTATGATGAGCGGTATATATTTACACAGGTTGACGATGTCCCCGGAGTGTTTCGTGATATCGTAGCTCGTCCTTCTGTTACGTGACTTATCCAGAGGCGCTTTTTGGAACATCGAGGTCGCCCATCGGGGAAGCAGAAATCGGGTCGGGACTGCCAGGCACCCGATCCTGAATTTCACCGTTGCGCGAAGTTGGCATTTGGCTGTGAATGCCCGATCGGTGTAACTTACAATCTGCAGCCAGTTAAGCGCAAAAGAAAAAAAGCAATATCTTTGCGCCTCATTTTAAGACGATATCCAGGCAAATGATCTCAGTAGACGCGGTTAGTGTAGAGTTTAACGGTTCGGCCCTCTTTAGCAACATTACTTTTAACATCAACGAAAACGACAGGATTGCCTTGATGGGCAAGAATGGCGCTGGCAAATCGACCCTGCTTAAGATTATAGCGGGCGTCGGCAAGCCTACCCGGGGGAAGATATCGGCTCCCAAAGATGCCATTATAGCCTATCTGCCACAGCATTTGCTTACCGAGGATAAGCTCACGGTTTTCGAGGAAACCTCTAAAGCGTTCTCAAAGATACTGGACATGAAACGCCAGATCGATGAACTCAATACACAACTTGAAACGCGGACCGATTACGAATCGGATGAATATTCGAAGATCATCGAACAGGTTTCGGAGCTGAGCGAGAAATACTACTCCATTGAAGAGATCAACTTTGATGCTGAGGTTGAAAAAACACTGATGGGCCTTGGTTTTGTGCGGTCGGATTTCAGCCGGCCGACAAACGAATTCAGCGGTGGGTGGCGCATGAGAATAGAACTTGCGAAAATACTTCTGCAAAAACCCGACCTGATCCTCCTGGATGAACCGACTAACCATATGGACATAGAATCCATTCAATGGCTGGAGGAGTTTCTTGTCAACAATGCAAAAGCGGTTATTGTTATTTCCCACGATAAGGCGTTTGTCGACAATATCACGAACCGCACGATTGAAGTGACCATGGGCCGTATTTACGACTACAAGGTGAACTACACGCAGTACCTGCAGCTTCGGAAGGAGCGCCGTGAGCAGCAGCAAAAGCAGTATGATGATCAGCAGAAGCAGATTGCCGATATACAGGAATTTATTGAACGGTTTAAAGGGACGTATTCGAAGACATTGCAGGTACAATCGCGTGTCAAGATGCTGGAGAAGATCGAGATCGTCGAAGTGGATGAAGTGGATTCATCCTCACTTCACCTGAAATTTCCACCGGCGCCCCGATCGGGGAATTACCCGGTCATTGTTGATGGCCTGACGAAAAGGTATGGTGATCACGTTGTCTTTAAAGATGCTTCATTGACGATCAACCGCGGCGAGAAGGTAGCTTTTGTCGGGAAGAACGGCGAAGGTAAATCCACCCTGGTGAAAGCTATTATGGGTGAGATTGATTTCGAAGGAAGGCTTCAGCTGGGTCACAATTGTCTTATCGGTTACTTCGCGCAAAACCAGGCTTCGCTGCTGGACGAAGACATCACTGTGTTTTCGACGATCGACCAGGTAGCGCAGGGTGAGATCCGGACCAAGATCAAGGATATTCTCGGGGCGTTTATGTTCAGTGGCGACGCGATCGACAAGAAAGTGAAATACCTTTCCGGTGGTGAAAAGACGCGTCTGGCCATGATCAAACTTTTGTTGCAGCCGGTTAATCTTTTGATCCTTGATGAACCGACGAACCACCTCGATATCAAAACCAAAGACGTATTGAAGGATGCCTTGCGCGCCTTTGATGGTACGCTGATCCTGGTGTCGCACGATCGCGACTTCCTGGATGGCCTTGCGAATAAAGTATTCGAGTTTGGAAATAAACGGATCAAGGAGCACTTTGAGGATATCAACGGCTTTTTACGAAATAAGAAACTCGAAAATCTCCGCGAGATTGAACGGAAGTAATGCAGTATTAGTCTGGTTCAACCCGTTCCAGGATCAGCCTGTCAAGACGCAGCACGGATCCGCCATCACCTGAAGGACGCGTCCGGAAGGTAAGCGACCGTACCTGGTCGGTGAGCGTTACATTTGCGAGGAACGCTCGCGTGACATCACTTCGGATTTTGTCTTCAGTGTCAATCCAGCCTGTCAGTTGTTGCTGCCGGCGCCACAGCGAGAATGCGCTGCCTTCGGGATGCCGTTGGTAAGAAACCAAGATACGGTAACGGCCGGGTGGAACTGCGCTAAGGTCGGCTCGTACCATTCCTTTCGCTTCGACCTTGTCCGAATCGTCAACTTTGAAATCTTCCGTTTGAATGCCGGCTTTAATTTCCATCGTATTGTGGCCGGGGAAGTGAACCGTGGTTCCCGGGCCAATTTGTATGGGAAAGTCGCGCGGGTAAAATTCGAACACCGATGGTGAATATTGTGGAGTAGCCGTTTGCACCACCGGAGCGGGTGGTTCGGCTCCATAGTAAAATGCAACGGAAGTGTATTCGGTACCAACGGCATTTCCTTCCGGCCCATGTTCGATGGTGAGATTGAAGTCCTGCCCGAAGGGCACTTTGTCGCCGAGGTAAAACCTGTATCCGCCGGTGCGTCCATGGGGCAGGCTGTAGTCCAGGGCGCCATGCAACGGGAGGCTTACACCTTTGTCCCAGCGGTCAAGAATCCAGTACCATCCGCCGTTAAAATAATCTTCCGACCCGGTGCCATGCATGATCATTTTACCATCGGCGGTAGCGACATCATCGCCTTCAAAAAAGACTGTTATTCCCGGCTTTAATCCTTGTGCCTGTAATAACGTGCCGACGTAATGACCTTTCCCATGGACCTCTGCAATGGTATAGGGCTTTCCTTTCGCCGGTTGCTCCTGGCGGGCGATGGTGTACAATCTGCCTTCGGAATTTTTATCCAGCGGCGTACGCGCGTAATAGACCCTCAGTGTACCGGCTACATCTGATCCATTTTTATTCAGCGATCTCAGTTTTATTACAGCTTTCCTTTCAAACGGCATGGGGAGGTAACAATAATCACGGCCGCGGAACGAGCCCAGCAGCAGGCTTTGTGCGGCGGGTGAACCAAAAGCGTAGCCGAAAAGATCATCTACCGGTGCTGATATGGCCGGCGTTTTATCGGAATCCCATTGTGCGTCCAGCCATACCGTTCGACCCCACTGGCCTGTCCTTTCCATTTCAATACCGACAATCCTTCCGCCCTCCTCCGCATTGAAAAACTGGACTTCACCGCCGGCTTCGAGTGTAAAATTTCGTTCGGTCATGAGAATCGAATCGCCATAGGGCACGATCGTCCATGGCCTTTTGCCCATGGCGGTCCACAGTGCCG
>DASPJC010000232.1:0-2057 GCA_035628815.1 Ohtaekwangia sp.
CGGCGAGGTAGTAGTACTTCAGATTCCACAGCAGCCAGAGTGACACGGGCAGCATGACCCATTGCCAATACCTCACCTTCTCGCTGGTCCATCCCTTCAGAAAAAGGACGACGATAAAATACAACGCTGCCATGGCGAGGCTCTCCTTGATCAGGCCGGATGTCCAGAACACCACCGACGGAAAAAACAGTATGGCAACGGATGCAGGCATGCGCAGAGAAGCGTCAAGCCTGGTCAGCATATGAACGAGAATCCACCCGCCGCAAAACGAGATGAAGGAAAAATAAAGCGAAATGATCCAATAGTTGTCCCGGGTGATCAGACAGAAGACACTCGTGATCTTGGACAGGTACATCGCCCTGGGTTGCTGAAAGGTCAGCTGATCCCACACGGGAAAAGATTCATCACCAGCCCAGAGAAATGCCGTGTAAGACTGCCAGTCCTGACGCGCCAGGACAGCCAGAACTTTTCCGTCAAAAAAATACGTAAAGGTATCGCCGGTCTCATAATAGAATTTATAAAGCAGACCAACGCTCACGCCCGCTGCCAGTTTCAACAGCAAGGCAGGCCAGAAGATAGTTTTGAATTCCGTTGATGCGCGCTTCCATAGCGAAAAAGCCAGGGCTGATATTACAAGACAGTGGGCAGCGTCAACAACAATCATATTCTTTATGCCGGCTTAAGCAAAGAAACACCAATGGAACAGGAAAGGCACCGTCGTTTCTGACAAAAGCCTTGATACAGTTCAAGCAAGGCCTGGGAATCAAATGCCGTCGTGCTTTTCACGCCCAACGTAGCCCATTGCCTGGTAATGGTATTGGATTCCGAAGCAACGTTTTGCAAAATGGACAGTGCGCGATCCACAAAATCCTGATCATCCTTGTATTTTCCAAAGGCCACCATTAAAGGTACGATTGTGTTGATGATTATCATATCAATGCTGGCATCACCCAGGGCAGAAACTTCACTTTTCACCTTCCTTCCAAAATGATAATGATCCCGCCAATACTGCGGTTGCTCAATGCTCAGTATTTTTTTGAGGTCGCCGACGTTGGTGATCATCATCATCTTTGAAAACACATTGCGTTGCGTATGCAAAAGCGTGCTGAGCTGCGCCAGGCGTATCGTGGGAAAGTTGGCTGGCCGGAGCCGTAGAAATTTCCACTGAACTTTGTTCAACCGCGCCGGATCGAGGTTATATTTTCTACAAAGGAAACGGTATTCCCGCTGGAGCAGCTGATAATGATAGTCCGGAAGCTGATCTTCAAGAAATCCCGCCTGACCGAAAAACAGTGCTTCCACCTGCAGTGGTTTGTCCGCATGCTTTAAAAGGATTTTTAACGGCAGCCCCTGGGCCAGCTGGAGAAACGGTTCGGCATTGACCTTGAATCCAAAATTCCTGGCCAGCAACTGGTAACACGTTTCTTCCCAGTCGTGACCGTTGCGCTGCAACAGGGTTTCAATAGCAGCCGCTTTCGTTTCAAGCCGCGAAGCCAGTACCTTATCCAGCATCGACAGCTTGATGATTGAGGGTACCGTATGCCATACCGCCGAACACGGAATGCCTTCCGGGTTGTTAACCAGTTTTTTATAATCGAGTATCAGGCGTTCGTCAACGCGGCGGAGCAATTCCAGGGTAGGCATCGGCGAACCGTCATGACGAATGACCGGCTTGTCGTCCTTCCATACTACATGCAGCACCACCGTGTCATAGGCTTTGTCGGTGTCATGCTTATGATCGGTCCAACCGGAAGCATGGATATGAATCTCCACGCTCCCCACCCATTCAATACCACCAATCTTAAGGCGAGCCTGGTGAAAGTCAGGACCGGCATGGGTATTTTTTATACCAGGGTTGAAAATCAGGATTTCTTCGCCGGCGGTGGTACGAAGATCGGCTTTGGCAAAGTATTGAAACTGCCAAAGGTAGTGCAGGAATGATTCGGACATCGGGGGTGGGATCGCTCCCGGTTAAATTTTACACAACGTTTTTTTTAATCCGTATGAACGGACAGCGAACACCGCGCATGAGGAATAGCGCAGCGGATTTAAATAAC
>DASPJC010000233.1:0-3823 GCA_035628815.1 Ohtaekwangia sp.
CAGATGAAATCGGTCGGCGAAGCCATGGGCATCGGCCGCAATTTTCAGGAAGCGCTTCAGAAAGCTTGTCAGTCACTCGAGATCCGCCGGAACGGATTGGGTGCTGATGGAAAATCGCTCACGAAACAGGACGAGTTGCTCTACAGCCTCGAACATCCATCCTGGAATCGCATTTTTCACATCTATGATGCGCTCAGGCTGGGCATATCGATGAAGACGATCCAGAAGCTCACGCGGATTGACCGCTGGTTCCTGAAACAAATTGAAGAACTCGTCGAGCTCGAGAAACAGATCGAGCAGTTCACGATCGAAACACTGCCCGCTGCGATCCTGCGCCAGGCGAAAGAAAAAGGTTATGCGGACCGGCAGATAGCCCACCTGTTGGAATGTTACGAAAGCGAGGTTCACAAGAAAAGAAAAGACATGGGCATAAACCGCGTCTACAAGCTTGTCGATACCTGCGCCGCCGAATTCGAAGCACAAACACCTTACTACTATTCAACCTTCGACGCCGAGAACGAATCGGTCGTTTCAAAGAAAAAGAAGATCGTGGTACTCGGGTCAGGACCAAACCGCATCGGGCAGGGAATTGAATTCGACTACTCGTGCGTTCATGGTGTGCTCGCCGCAAAGGAGCTGGGTTATGAGACCATCATGATCAACTGCAACCCTGAGACGGTGTCAACCGATTTTGACATTGCCGACAAACTTTACTTCGAGCCTGTATTCTGGGAACATATTTATGATATTATCGAGCACGAAAAGCCGGAAGGTGTAATCGTGCAACTGGGGGGCCAGACCGCCCTGAAGCTTGCCGAAAAACTGCACAAGTATGGCATTAAGATCCTGGGAACTTCCTACGATGCACTTGACCTTGCTGAAGACCGCGGCAGATTTTCTTCGCTGCTGAAAGACCTGGGCATCCCGTATCCCGAGTTTGGTGTTGCCACCAACGCAGACGAGGCGCTTGAAGTATCAAAAACAATCGGCTTCCCGTTGCTGGTCCGCCCTTCGTATGTGCTCGGCGGACAGAGCATGAAGATCGTGATCAACGAACAGGAGCTGGAGCACCACATTCTGGATATCTGGAAACATTTGCCTGAGAATAAGGTATTGCTCGATCACTTTCTGGATGGCGCCATCGAAGCCGAAGCGGATGCTATTTGCGATGGTGAGGACGTTTACATCATCGGCATCATGCAACACATCGAACCGGCGGGAATACACTCCGGTGATTCCTATGCCGTATTGCCGCCTTATAATCTCGGCGATTTTGTGATGAAGCAGATTGAGCACTACACCCAGAAAATCGCCGTGGCGCTGAGCACCGTTGGACTGATCAACATCCAGTTCGCGATCAAGAACGACAAGGTGTACATTATCGAAGCCAACCCCCGCGCCTCACGCACGGTTCCTTTTATCTGCAAGGCATATGACGAACCGTATGTGAATTATGCCACAAAAGTGATGCTGGGCGAGAAAAAGGTGAAGGATTTCCAGTTCAGCCCGACCCGAAAGGGCTATGCCATCAAGGAGCCGGTATTCTCGTTCCACAAGTTCCCTGAAGTAAATAAGGAGCTGGGGCCGGAAATGAAGTCCACGGGAGAAGCAATCTATTTCATTGATGATCTGATGGACGATTATTTCCTGAAGATTTACGCGGAAAGGAATCTCTACCTCAGTAGATAACAGGCCCAATCCAACGCCGTAGCGCCTTAAAAATAAAAAGCAGGGTATTCCGTCCTTCATTGGGAAACCTCTACCTTTATAAAAGTGTTAAGTGCTAAACCATGACAACGCCATGCTACTAAAGTATCTCCTCATCCTGGGCCTGCTCGTTTACGTGTTTTATAAGATAGGCAGTTTCTTCTTCCGCGCAGGCGCCGCAGCGCAGCAGCTCCGCAATATGCAGCAACAGCAACGCCAGGCAGGAAATGGGCAGAATACAAAGGCTCACAAAAAGCAAAACGTCAAAGGTGGCGAATACGTCGATTACGAAGAGGTGAAGTAACGCGCGCCATGGTCTTGTCGCAGTTTTCCCTGCATCGTTCATGAAAATCCATTTCTTTAAATATCAGGCCACCGGCAATGACTTTATTATTCTGGATAATAGGAACGGCGGCATTGCGCTTTCACAGGAACAGATTGTAAAACTTTGCGACCGCCGTTTCGGTATAGGCGCCGATGGCCTGATGCTGATCGAAAAACATCCGTCCTTAAATTTCAATCTTGAGTATTTCAACAGCGACGGTTCTCAAAGCCTTTGCGGCAATGGAAGCCGTGCGGCGGTAGACTTCGCGTCCCGGCTGGGAATGGTGAATGGGAAGGCTACTTTTAATGCCTATGACGGCACCCACTCGGGAGAGTTACTCCCGGCGGGCATCGTTCGCCTTAAAATGAACGATGTGCAGGGCGTGAAGCAGATCGGGCAGGATTTTTTCATCAATACGGGTTCCCCGCATGTTATCCGGTTTGTCAACGACATACAAAATTATCCCGTATTCGAGGAGGGACGAAAGATCCGGTATAGCGACACGTATAGTCCTGGCGGTACCAATGTCAATTTCGTGGAACAAACAGAGCCCGACACCATCTTTGTACGCACCTATGAGCGGGGTGTGGAAAACGAAACGCTTTCGTGTGGTACCGGCGTAACCGCTGCTGCGCTGGCAATGTTCTTTAAAAACAGCAGGTCACCGGTCGCCGTTCATACCCGCGGCGGAGACCTTTCGGTAACCTTCCGGCATGTCGGAGATGACAACGGAGCCGGCAGCACTTCCGGACAGGTAGGCGCATTTCAGGATATTTTCCTCACAGGACCTGCCAAAATGGTCTTTGAAGGGGATTTGGAACTGTAATTGTTCGCCCTTAAATCTCAAAAAACGAATTAACTTTGAACCCCTCGGGGACGCGTTAATCTTTATTCGTGATCCGTTCATCGGTACCCAATACGATCGGATAATGGCTAACAGATGACGGATAACTAACACAGTATGCTGAAACTTATTGCAAAAATCTTCGGAACAAAATCAGAAAAGGATATCAAGCGGGTCATGCCGTTGGTTGAAAAAACCAAACAGGAAGGCGAAAATTTGAAATCCCTCAGCCATGACGAACTCCGCGGCGAAACAAAAAAGATCCAGTCCTTTATCAACCAGGAGCTCAGCGATATCGACGCAAAAATCGCTTCCATGCATCAGCAGATCGCCGAAAATCCACAATTAGACATCAACGATAAGGAATCCATCTTTCTCCAGATCGATAAACTCGAGGAAGAGCGCAATAAAGACCTTGAAAAGGCCCTGATGACGGTGCTTCCCAAGGCGTTTGCCATTGTACGGGAGACCGCCCGCCGCTTCAAGGAAAATGATTATCTGGAAGTGACCGCGCAGGATTTTGACCGGCAGCTGGCCGCAAGAAAGGATAGTGTCAAGATCGATGGCGACAAGGCCCGCTGGCAAAACGAATGGATGGCTGGTGGTAGTCTCGTGAAGTGGGATATGGTCCATTATGACGTCCAGATCATCGGCGGTATCGTGCTGCACGAAGGAAAGGTAGCAGAAATGGCCACAGGAGAAGGTAAAACACTTGTTGCAACCTTCCCTGCTTTTCTGAACGCGCTGGCCAAACGCGGCGTACATATCGTGACGGTAAACAATTACCTGGCTACCCGCGACAGTGAATGGATGGGTCCTATTTTCGAGTTCCACGGCCTGACGGTCGACTGCATCGACAGGCACGAGCCGAACTCCAACGCGCGGCGGCATGCGTACCAGGCAGACATTACTTATGGCACCAACAACGAATTTGGTTTCGATTATCT
>DASPJC010000234.1:0-2102 GCA_035628815.1 Ohtaekwangia sp.
GATATGAAGCCCGTGGCGGCGGTCCAGCCGAGCAGTGGCGGCAACGCTCCGGGTATCGCTCCCGCAAAAACAGCGATCGGTCCGACGCGTTTCAAAGGCGTGTAAACAAAACTGTACAGGATCATAGAGATCACTGACAGCACGGTTGTAAAAACATTGGTATACACAAGCAGAATGGCGACGCCTGTCAAAAGGCAAATCACGCAAAACGCAACGGCTTCGTTCACCGTCAGCCGACCTGTCGGCAGAGGGCGGTTTTGTGTCCGTGACATCAATTTATCAAGGTCTTTCTCGATGATCTGGTTCACCACAATGGCGGCGCCGGACATGAGGAATCCGCCGATGAACAACATTGGAAGAACATGCCAGTTGATCATTGGAGAGGCGAGCACATACCCGAATGCGCAGGAAAAAGCGACTAAAAAAGATAGACGAAATTTCAGGAGCTCCCAAAATGCCCTGGCTTTCGCCGTTGCAAAGGAGAAACCTGATAAAGTATGGATTTGTCCCGAGATCATTTCAATTTGTTAACACAATTGGTTCCTTAGGGTTTAACTTCAGCAAGAACAGGAACTGCACTCCAAAACAACCCGTGGCAAGTAACAAATGCACCGGTTGAAGAAAAGCCGGAACGGCGAACCATGCCATTCCGATACCCGTAAAAATGGTCCCCAAAATTAGCAGGATTAAAGTCAGCAGGAAACCTTTTAACTCCTGACTTTTCCTTAGGTTCAACACAAGGCCGACGTGCAGGAGCAGTACGATCCATGAGAACGAGCGGTGCATTGCGAACTCAGCCTCGATGGCTGGGATCCACTGCGCGCGTTCGGCGATACGCGCCACACTGTCGATTGCTTCGCGAACCTGGGTGCCCAACAAAATCTGCACGAGCACGACCGCGATACAAGCCATCAGCCACCAGAAACCGGTAGTAGATGGGATCATGACGTTTCGTTGCGAACTGGTGTGCACCAGGTACACCAGCAGGGCGACGATCACCAGCGCCACGAACATGTGCACGGTAATAGTCCACGGCGTCAGGTTACTCGACACAACGAAAGATCCGAGCCATCCCTGGAAAGAAACCAGCAGCAGCGTGACGAAAGCAATGACGGTTATCTTGCGATCTGACTTCCAGAATTTCAAAGAATAAACAAAGACAGCGAAGATCAAAAACCCGATGATCACTCCTGTTACGCGGTTGAAATACTCAATCCACGTTTTCGTTGGATTGAAGTCGCCTTCAACCAGTACTGATTTATCATTCAATAACTGATCAGCAGTTTCTCCCATACCGATCAGGCGCAGGTAGCGGGCGAATCGCTGATTCTTTTTATCGCGATGGTTCGCATAAACCTGTTTATAATCGGCGGGCAATTCGGCGACGTCGGTCGGTGGCACCCAGCTTCCGAAACACTTCGGCCAGTCGGGGCATCCCATACCGGAACCGGTACTCCGCACTATACCGCCAATAAGTATCAGAACATAAACCGCGATCAATGTAAGAAGACTGAGCTTGTGAAAAGCTCCAGACTTTTTCATTAATCCTTTTTCTCCACAACTACAGCGCCCTGCGTCCCGGTGCTTTCCAGTCTGATCATCTCATTTTCATGAGGAAGATTGGACTCCGGTGTATCTGAGAAAGGAATAGTTTGCGGAATAAAATCATCCTTTGCTCCCGGTTTGCTGTAATCGTAAGGCCAGCGATAAACGGAAGGAATCTCACCTACCCAGTTACCGTGTCCGGGATTACGAGGTGTAGTCCATTCAAGTGTGTTGGAATTCCATGGATTGGAAGTCGCTTTCGGTCCGCGGAACATGCTGTAAAAGAAGTTAAACAGGAAGATGAACTGCGCGGCGAATGTGATGATCGCTGCAATACTCACCAGCATGTTGAGATCGAAGAAACCACTGAACGTATCGAAGTTGGTCCATGTGTAGTACCTCCGGGGAAATCCGGCGATGCCTATGTAGTGCATTGGGAAAAACACCATGTATACACCTACGAATGTTATCCAGAAATGGACGTAGCCCAGTTTCGCGTTCATCATCCTGCCGAACATTTTCGGGAACCAGTGGTAAATTCCGGCAAGCATTCCGAA
>DASPJC010000235.1:0-5688 GCA_035628815.1 Ohtaekwangia sp.
GCGTATCCGGCCAAGGCATTGGAAATTCTATACGATCTGTTCAATAACAGCCTGTTCACTTTTGCATGCCGGCTAACGCACGACGAACATGCTGCCCGGGACATCGTTCACGATACTTTTTTACACCTGTATGAGAATAGCCGGAAACTGAGTACTCCCCATGAGAGTCCGATTGAACGATACCTTATTCGCGTTGTAAGGTTCAAGTCGATATCGTATTACCGGAGATCAAGGCACTTGAGTCTTGACAAGCTGCTGTTCCTGGATGGTACACTTCCCTTTCGCAGGAACGCCGAGGACGTGGATACTATTGAAAATGAAATTTCACAACAGGTATGGGAAGTCGTCCGGAGTTTTCCCCGCAGGGAGCAGCAGTGTTTATTGATGCGCTTTAATGAAGGTATGAGCGCTGACCAGATCGCTGTTCGGCTGGAGGTCTCACGCAAGGCTGTCGAACGCAGTATAACCAGCGGGAAGAAGCGCTTGCGAAAATGGGCGAGAAGTAATTTTTAATTGTTAGTTATTGCCAAGACTTGTGTTTTATTGGAATGAATAAACAGTAACCGCTATGAACCAGGTGCGACTCATCTATAAGGTGCTTTCAGGGAATGCATCGTCCGAAGAGGAAGCAGCGCTAAAACAGTGGATAGCCACGAGCGCTGACAACAAAGCCGTATTCGAAGATATCAGGGTCCTTTGGGAAAATACAGTCATGACTGAGACCACAAATCGCGAAGGGAGTGATGGCTTTCTTCATATCCGGCGCTTGATTGCGTTAAAACAACGGCGTCGGGAGATGGTGCGGACTTTTTTTAACATCTTCCTGTTTACTGTCGTATTAATTTTTGTCTTCGCGATATCTTATTTTCTCGGTACCCGATCCAACCCTAACATTGATATCTGAAGACTGTTGGCCTTATCAGCCTTAAAGCAATGAGGCGATAAAGTGGCATTCGATCGGCTGGAATCTGGCAACTGAATTTACAAACTTTGGCGCGACAGTCTGAGCCAGTGCAGATCTTTCCGCCACTGCCTGAACAGTGTGGCATATTCTTCATCGATCCAACCCGATACACGTACGATGCGTTCTTCTGCTTCGGCAAACTGTTCAGCCAGTGTCCTAAGCTCGGCGATTTTTTGCATGTAATAGAACTGATTGACATGTTGATGGACTACAACATTGCGATCCTTTTCAAGTTGCCTGACCAGTTCCTGAAGTTTGTCGATAAATTTATTGAGTTTTTTTGGACTGGTCATGTTGAGCTAGTTGCGTGGATAACGGACAAACAGAGGCCGGACGCTTAACCTAAAACATGAAGAGCGTGCTCTCTTTTCCTGCGATCCGGCCTTCCTGCTTGATGGGAGTTTACCACAACGCTTTGATACCGATATTGAAATCCTGCCGGCCGGGAATGCAAAGGTGGTCATTACAAATCATATATTGTATAGTTCCCCTGATCGCATCAACCGGTTGAAATACACTGACGCGTTGCAAAAAAGAAACGTCATCCTGGTACCATGTAATATCCATATCGTAAAATTCATCCCTGAATTTTACGGCAGTGCCTTTCTCGTCCGCCCTGCCAACAGCGCTGTAGTTGTCTGACATCGCAACAGAAATCTGGGTGGGAATCGGACCACCATCATCAATGTTTTGAGCGTAAAGATGCCAACCTTTACCGAGGGTTGCATGCAGCGTAAGCATGACTTCCGTGCGGCTGATTCGTTCGGCGCTGAAGGTCCACATGACAGGAGGCCCCGCTTGATCTTTCGTTATTTCGACCGGAGATGTTGTATATCCGGCCAGGAAAAGGGCTGTGAATTTCAATAAAATCATTTCAGTGAATTTAATCACCACTAACATGACACCGGGTCGTAAAAACCCCTAGTTGAAATCTATTTTTTTTATTGCCCGAGACAGGCTTCCATTGGCTACCAGCCACAAACGGCAAAAGTGAATCTCACGCGGTCAGCCGGTAGCATAATGATTTTGTGCTTCATGGCGTTCTGCTCAGCTTTCCGCCTCGGGCCTTATTTTTTCCCTGGAAAGACCTGTTTTTTCCAGATCAAATGAGGTAAATTAAAACGGCATCGCGTCAACCTTAAGCCGGCTTGGTTTTACCAGCCCATAATTTATTACCAGTAGACATGTTTTGCGGTTATTTACGGAAACATCTTCCCGCATATGGAAAAATCGAATTTCGACCTTTTGCTGAAACGTTACCTGACCGGACAGGTGTCGGAAGCGGAACGGATCAAGGTTGAAGCGTGGCTCGAGGTCATGAAGACTGACGACCCCGACGCCATTGAACTGAGCAGCGAGGATGAGGAAAAGATCTTTCAGAACATCACGGCCAGCAGGAGTAGCCTCGAGGAGATCAAGGTATCGACACATGGGAAAAGGAAACTATCGCCCGCCGGATGGACATTCCGGGTCGCAGCCAGCCTGGTAATGATCACCATCGCATCCTATGTAGGGTGGCAGATCGGGAAAAGCCATAACAAGACGCTGGCGGAATCGACTGACGGTCATGTTGAAAAGGTTCTGCTGAAGGACGGATCGCTCGTGTGGCTTAAAGACGATAGTAAACTCGTGCACTACCTTGACGAGGAAAATGGCATTCGCTATAATGAATTGAAAGGCGAAGCGCTTTTTGAAGTAGCCAGGGATGCGGAGCACCCTTTCGTCATCAGGTGCGGCGCTGTAACGCTACGGGTACTGGGTACCAGTTTTAACGTAAAGGCCAGGGGTGACACCCTGGAGCTTAGTGTGTTGACGGGCAAGGTAAATATTTCACTCGGTCAGGGTAAGATGGCAATCGATGCCATTCCGAACGACAGGATTTTGTACACCGGGCAGGATGGATTTAAGAAGATTGCGATGGATACCTCGGCCATCCTCATGGCCACCGCGCGGACTGAATACCAGATGGAGTTTAACAATGCCCCCCTTGGCCAGGTAATCGAGAGGCTTCATAAAAAGTTTAACGCAGCAATCATGCTGGCAGATAAAAAAGCTGGTGCTTGTAAGATTACGGTTGATCTGACTGACCGGTCGCTCGAACAGTCGCTGCAGATGATCACCGAAGTGTTGGACGTAACCTATCATCAGGAGGGCGACAAGATTACGGTGACGGGCTCCGGTTGCAGCGAAGTCGAACCCTAACTTCAGGGTGGTTTAAAACCGCGTCGTCTCTAACGCAGAATAACATGCGCGGTCAAAGTTTTCGCTCGCTGTGTTTAACCGACCTGGCAATGATCTGTGTGTGAGAATGTTTATTGTCTCTTACAATAAAGTAAAGAAGACAGGCATCAATAGGTTTTTCTGTCGAAATCCCGGTGAACCATGATACGCGCGTTTCAGGTTATGATTGCGCTTCTGCTTTGCGGCCTTTTGCAGGCTTACGACGGCTATTCCCAGGTCCTGGATAAAAAAGTAACGGTACACCTCACGGATGTCTCGTTTGAACAAGCGCTGCAGGAACTGGGCAGCGCAGCGGAGGTAAAATTTGCCTATAGTCTGGACCAGTTGGGCGTGAAGGACAAGGTTTCAATTTCAGTTCGGGATGTTCCATTGCAGGCAGTACTCGATACGTTGCTGACGGCGTTCGGCATCCGTTATAGGGTTCACAATGGTGAGTCGGTCATTTCGTTAAAAAAGCAGCACAGCCCACACAACGGTACGGATCTCAATACCGGCGCGCTAAAAGACGACCGCGCAAAAATCACATTACCGATCAGCGGCACGATAAAAGATATTGATCACCAGCCCATGGCCGGCGTTAACATTATTGCCAAGGGAACCAATCAGGGTACAACCAGCGATGTTGATGGCCGGTACAGCATTGCGGTGGAAGCCAACCGCGTCATTGTTTTTTCATTTATAGGCTACGCGCCCGTCGAGATCTTATGCAACGGCCCGGTTATTATAGACATCATCATGAAAGAGGATGCATCGAGACTGGATGAGGTCGTGGTCAACGCAGGCTACTATAAGACAACGAAGGATCTGCAAACCGGAAATATCACCAGGATAGAAGCGAGGGATATCGAAAAAAACCCGGTATTCAACCCTTTGGGTACACTACAGGGCCGCGTCGCCGGGCTTGAAGTGACACAGCAGAGTGGCATTCCCGGCAGCAACTACAAGGTAAGGGTACGCGGTACGAATAGCCTGACCAGTGGAAACGAACCGTTGTACATCATAAACGGTGTCCCGTATACTTCGGCATCGATGTCATTTTCCGAAACCGCAGGAGGCATCCTGGGTAACAATGAAGGATCGACCGGGAGCAGCCCTTTGAACAGTATCAACCCGCTGGACATTGAAAGCATTGAAGTGCTTAAGGATGCGGATGCAACTTCCATTTATGGATCAAGAGGCGCCAACGGTGTTATTTTGATCACAACGAAAAAAGGAAAGGCAGGGAAGGCGAATATTGATGTGAGTTATTATTCAGGTGTTGCAAAGCTCGGGCGCACAATGGACCTCCTTAATACCGCACAATATCTTGACATGCGGCATGAAGCGTTTGCAAATGATGGCGTAGTGCCGACGCCTTATAACGCAGCCGACCTCGTGGTTTGGGACCAGGAACAAAACGTGGACTGGCAACGCAAACTTATTGGCGGTTCAGGAACGATCACCGACGCCCGCCTTTCCGTTTCAGGTGGAAGCCAGCATACACAGTTTCTCACCAGCGGGGGACTTCATCGCGAAGGCACCGTTTTTCCTGGCAGAGGACACGATCAGCGTTTTACCTTATTGAACAGCATTGTTAACCAGGCGCTGGGTGAAAGACTTGTCACAACGGTTTCCCTGAACATCTCCCGGGATGTGACAGACATGATCAGTAAGGACCTGACACCTCGGGCGCTTTCGCTACCGCCCCATGCGCCCCCGCTTTATGACGCGTTTGGGCATCTGAACTGGCAGGGATGGACAGCGTCAATGGAAAATCCTTTGGCGAATCTCAAACGCCGATATGAATCGAAAACAAATAACGTGATTGGGAATTTGACAATGTCGTACGATATCCTGCGGCATCTCATCGTGAAAATGAATATGGGGTTTACCACCATCGATGCTAACGCAGTGACGGTAAATCCCCTAAGCTCGTACCACCCTGATCAAACCGGCAATGTTAACCAGACGGCATTCGGGAAAAATCATTTTGAAAACTGGATCGTTGAGCCTCAGCTTAGCTGGAGCACCCGCGCCGGTAAAGGTGCCTTCGAAATATTGGGAGGGGCGACTTTTCTCGATCAAAAGACCGATGGTATTGCCCGATACGCAGAAGGCTTTAAAAGCGAGGCCTTAATGAAGGATGCTGCTGCAGCGCCAGTCATAATAACTTCAACCATTTTCAATAGACAATACCGGTACCAGGCTTTTTTTGGCAGGGTGAATTATACACTCCGGAAAAAATACATTTTTAATCTTACCGGCAGGAGGGATGGTTCGAGCCGTTTCGGGCCCGGCAATCGATTTGCCGTTTTTGGCGCGCTGGGTTCTGCCTGGATTTTTTCACGCGAGGATTTCATCGCAGGTGCCTTGCCGTTCCTGTCATATGGAAAACTGAAGGTCAGTTATGGGACCACGGGAAATGACCAGATTGGCGACTACCAATACGTGCAATCGTACGCCCGGACAGGGTTTTATCAGGATCAGCAGGGACTTGGTCCAAC
>DASPJC010000236.1:0-30419 GCA_035628815.1 Ohtaekwangia sp.
CTACCTGAGGCAAAATTTTTGGCGCATCGGGATCGCGGGATGAAAGCCTTTTGTCGAACGGCACCTCCGCCGGATAGGGAACCGTAGCGGCGCTGACAGTGAGCGTGCCATCTTCGAGGCGTGCCCCTGAACTTGCTTCCAATACCGCCAGCGCGCCTTCCTTTAGGCAAAGTTCCCATTTGAGATATGACAACCGTTGTGGTTCAGTGGGAGATTGGAACCGCCTCCCGGTAAATGCTTCCGTGGCACCGGAATTCGACATGCGTAACAACGTTGAATCATTGAAGCGATAGGCATCAGGTTTGAACCCCGGCTTTACGGGTGTCGGCAAACTGAAAAGGACAATCTTACCTTTCAGCTTGCCCTTGTAACGCTGCAGATCTTCTTCTGACGCGATATCCAGGTAAACCGCCTCTGCCTGGATATTTCCTTTCACACCAGGACTCCATGCTTTAGGGTAAGCAATTATGGGTGAATACACCGGGCTCATCGCGTGCAGACTGAACTTTTTGAGTTGCCATCCCCGACCAAAGTTCTCATCCCAAACGTCGAAGTGAACATTGTCAATCTTCCAGGATTGAAGTGTTGACTTCGCGTAATCGGCGGCTGCTTTGTAACCGGGAGAACCTGTTAAACGCGGGCCATGAACATCGGTGAGCATGCTCAGAATTTGCATCACCTGCGAGCGGTTAAACCCCTCGTCTTTAATTTTGGACACAATGGCGGTGTCAACTTTCTCGGGCGTCTGTCCCAGGGATAAAATTGAAAAGCCGGAAAACAATACACCGGCCATCCAACAGGAAAAGATTTTCATACAGTCAGTTTAGGTTAGGATGTAAAGTTAAGATCCCTGGCGATTGTTTGCCCACCGCTCATTGAATATCATAGGGAACGGCCCTCAGGAATGAGATTTTACATTCCTATATAAAAAACGATTATGAGACACCTGATCCTTGTTCTTTTATTGGGGTTGTTCTCATGTGAGGACAACGATCCTGGCGGAAAGCCGGCAGATCCTTGTATGGGTGAACCCGATCCCGTCGCAATGTGCCCCGATGTGCTGCTGCCGGTTTGCGGTTGCGACGGAGAAACCTATAACAACTCATGTTATGCGGAAGCAGCGGGGGTAAGATCGTGGACTGAAGGTGCCTGCCAATAAAGGGGCGGATCAGTCAGCGCTCACATCGAGCACCACTTGTTTCCGGGATAAATAAATGTTCCAGATGCCCTCGAGATTTTCGACGCCATCGGGCATGGGTGACACAACGGGTTTTGAATACACCAGTGAATCATAAGCCTGGTCGCCGGGGCGATGAATTTTTTGGATGTTTTCCTGCAGCGAGCCTGTTGCCAGCCCCGTGATGTACGCATCAATAAGTTGTTGTTCCAAGGATGCGCCAGCGACTTTGCCGGGCACCAGCCATTTGATTTTGACGTGGTGAACGGCGGCAATGGAATCCACTTTGGATGAATCAAATTGCACCTGCTCAAGCTGCTGGAACACTTCCCGGCCGCGATCCATAGCCGCCGTCGTAATGTCGGAATCACTGAGTCGCACAATTTTCTGTTGTTCCATACCTTCGTTCATTTTTTTTCGCTGTTCGTCAGAAAGCTTTCCACCGCAGCCCCCGAGTAGCATCGCTATCACAAGTGCTGCTACGCCATATCCAAAATAGTTATAGCGCAGGATGTCGTGTAAAACCGGGAAATGACGTTGCAAAGCGCGGTTCTTTAAAAAGGAAGACAGCCAACTATTTTTGCGACAGTGTGCCAATGATTTCATGCGGTAAATATCTAAAATTCCAAAAATCATCTTGCCGGTAACTTCGAAATCTTCAATACTCACATCTATTAATTAACTTTGCCGTTTACGGGTTCGTATGGTTGAAAAATTAGAGGAAATAAAGCTCCGTTTTGAAGAGGTCGGGCAGTTGCTGGCACAGCCGGCAACGGTGAACGACATGAAGAAATTTTCTCAGCTTAGCAAGGAATACAGGGATCTGGAGAAGATCGTTGTGAAATACAACCTGTTGACGACAGCCAAAGGGAACCTGCGGCATGCCAAGGAGGTTTTGGAGAAAGAGAAGGATGCAGAGCTGAGAGAACTGGCGAAAATGGAAATTGATGACCTCGAGCCGAAGATTGAGGAACTCAACGAAGAAATTAAAAATCTCCTCATTCCCAAAGATCCCAACGATGACAAGAATGTTCTGCTGGAAATCAGGGCAGGTACTGGCGGCGATGAGGCTGCAATATTTGCCGGTGACCTCTGGAGGATGTATCAGCGGTTTTGCGACCGCCGTGGACTTAAAATGACTGTTCTGGACGTCACCGAAGGAACAGCCGGTGGGTATAAGGAGGTTATCAGCAGTGTAGCCGGCGAGGGTGCTTACGGTATGTTGAAGTTTGAATCGGGCGTACACCGGGTTCAGCGGGTGCCGGCAACAGAGCAACAAGGTCGCGTGCATACTTCGGCAGCCTCGGTTGTTGCGTTACCCGAAGTCGAGGATGTGGAACAGGTTGTCATCAACCCCGCTGATATCGAGGTGCAAACGGCCCGGTCTAGTGGTGCGGGTGGTCAGAATGTGAACAAGGTAGAGACCAAAGTGCAGCTGACCCATAAACCGAGCGGTATTGTGATCACGTGTCAGGTGGAGCGGTCACAGCACGGCAACCGCGAGCGTGCCATGCAGATGCTAAAAACGAAATTGTACGAAATCGAAGTGGCAAAGCAGCAAAGTGAGCTGGGTGCTGCCCGTCGTTCACTGGTTCGAAGCGGCGACCGGTCAGAAAAAATAAGGACGTATAACTACCCGCAGAGCCGTGTTACGGACCATCGTATCGGGCATACCGTTTATAATCTTCCGGCGGTTATGAATGGCGACCTGGATGATTTCATTGAAAAACTTCGCATTGCCGATAGTGCCGAAAAAATGACGGAAGGTGCGTCGCGATAGACCTGTGACCGGCGAATCCGTTTAGATCATTAATTTTAAATTAATAACAGAGTATGAAAAAATTATTCATCGTCTTAGGGATTATCCTCGTTCTGGTGTTGATCTTTTACAGTTTTTTTGCCGGCCGGTACAACACCATGGTTGAGCTCCAGGAAGCGATTCCCAAAGAATGGGCACAAGTCGAAACCCAATATCAACGGCGTGCAGACCTTATTCCTAACCTCGTGAATACGGTTAAAGGATATGCGGATTTCGAACAGGAAACGCTTACCCGCGTCATCGAAGCCAGGGCAAGTGCCACCCAGGTAAGGATCGATCCTACGAACATTACACCGGAAGACCTGCAGCGATTTCAACAAGCCCAGAACGGCGTCAGCTCCGCGCTGGGACGACTGCTGGCCGTTGCCGAAGCCTATCCGAACCTGAAGGCGAATGAGAACTTCCTGGATCTGCAGGCGCAGCTGGAAGGTACGGAAAACCGCATCGCTGTGGCCCGGACGCGTTTCAATGAGGTTGTCATGCCGTATAACCTGTACATTAAGCGGTTCCCGAACAATATCCTGGCCGGCATGTACGGATTCGAGCCGAAGGGTTACTTCGAAGCCGCGGCTGGTGCTGAAAATGCACCGACCGTTGATTTCAGCAAATAAGAACTTCAAACTCTCTGCTTGCACTAGAGAGAGAGCCTGGCCGGGTGGTCAGGCTTTTTTTTGTCTTGGCACACCCGACAAGCCATCCAAGAAAGTGTATCATTCAAGAGTGCCTGGCTATTTCTGATCATCGAATTATCTCCTTTCGTTGTCAGATCGCAGTCCCAGGTATTTCTTCGCTATGACATAATGATTTAACCGGCACAGCGCACCGCGGTCGTTACATAAAAATGATGTTAGTCGTGTCGCTATGAAAGCAACAAAAAAAGGCTGTCGGGATGGACAGCCTTTTAATGAATGAATTTCTTGATTAATAGTTCGAACCTGCTCTGATCATCGCGCAACGGAAACCGATGGTGGCCGTGGCTGAATCCTGATCAAGGAACCTTCTGGCGCCGGGTGACATCCAGTATGCTACGTCCTTCCATGAACCGCCTTTGAATACGCGGGCGCGGTCAGTTACGAGTGAGGTGAACGACTCGGGATTTTTCTCGAAGTCACCGTTGTAACCTGCGCTGGGATCAAGGAATCCGTCGCGGCGGATCGGGTTCAGATCGTCAAAATCCTGGTAAGAAGTAGGGCGGTAGATATCCTGTACCCATTCGCTTACGTTACCGGCCATGTTGTACAGCCCGTAGTCGTTAGGAGGATATTCATAGATGTATGATGTGATCAGCGCTCCGTCGTTCAGACGGCCTGCGATACCGGCGTAGTCCCCGCGACCGCGCTTGAAGTTGGCAAGCATAAAGCCCATCTGCTTTCCGTAAGGATTACGAACAGCGTGGCCATCCCAGGGATAAATGCGCTGGTGGGTTTGCATTTCTTCCAGCCACTGCGTACCGATGAGGGCCTGAGCAGCATATTCCCATTCGGCTTCAGTTGGCAGACGATATGCCGGAACGACGATACCTGATTCCAGGGGAATGCGTCCATCGCTTTCAGCATACTCTTCTCCGGCGTTCTCAGCCAGTTTAATATTAACAGCGCGGGTTCTCCAGATAGCGTATTTGCTGGCCTGATTCCAGGTTATACCCACGACAGGGAAATAACGAAATCCGGGATAGCGCAGATAGTGCTCAACATAAGGATCATTAAACGCAAGCTTTCCTACCCAAACGGTCGTATCAGGAAGGGCAGCCTGATAGGCTTCCTGTGATGAATCCTTTGCGAGGTAGTGAAGATATTCCAGCCAGTGAATGTTGGCGATTTCGGTTTCATCCATGTAGAAAGAAGCGACGGATACCGTTCTCTCTATGTTATCGCGGTAAGACATCACATCTTCTTCGAATGATCCCATCACGGCGCGACCGCCTTCAATAAAAACCATATTCGGCGCATCGGGTTGACCCTCATAAGGATTGACCATGAAGCCGCCCTGATCTTCGTCATTGAAAGCCAGTCCGGTGGCTGTACTGGCTTGCCCTGGGTTTGAGGCGTTAGGCTTGCCGCCTTTACCTCCAAAAAGTGAGCAGGCAGACAGGGCAACCGATCCGCCAACGACATACAAAAGAACCCTGAAAGAATACTTCATTTTCATTAGAGAGTTTAAACCAAATGCTAATTAAACGGATAATACCATGTTTTCCAAGAGGTCGCAAGTTTATTGATCAATTAGTAGTCGAACCGAAAACTGGTGGACTGATAACGAAAAACCCGATGCTGCTATTGTTCCGGGAATATCCAATCCAATTTTGGGAAGTGCATTTTAAGGAAAGTCCGTTTAGTCGACATTTTTGAAGGTTAATCGGGATGGCATGGATTTGTCAATATGCCCTGTTCAAAAACAATCCCATGATTTCCCTCGACCATTTCAGGGTAATGCCATTCGAAAAGAAGTGCGATGTGATCACTTTTCAGGGTAATTACCTTATCCAACGCTCACTTGCTGATTGTAAGGTTTTCCTCTATCATGCAGAAGGATTCTTCATCGAGGTCTTTTATTCCCCCAAACACCAGAAGGTTTTAATGATAAATGCCTTCGACCATGCCGTAGGTCTCGGTCCTTACCTCGATAAGATCTCACTTCCGGATTTAATGGCCTGACCCGCCATCTGCTGCAACAGCGCAATCGCGGCATCCACGGTCCCGATATCTTCAATAACCAACATGGCTTTACCACCACTGTCCTTCATCTTGCACTGACGTGGGTGCGTTTTGACAAAGTGCAGGATCTGGCCGAATATGTCTGAACTGAAGTACTGATCCTTTGTGCTCACAAAATAAGCGCGGAGCTTCCCGTTCTTCAGGGTGAGTTTTTCAAAACCCAATTGTTCTCCCAGCCACCGCAGACGCACGGAGTTGATCAACTCCTCGACTGAAGAAGGTATCGGCCCGAAGCGGTCTTTCATATCATACGCAAACTTCCCGAGCTCGCCTTCGTCACTGATATTATCGAGGCGGGAATACAGCTGCAGCCTTTCCGTTGTACTGCTGATGTACGTTTCAGGGATAAGGATCTCCAGGTCAGTTTCGATCACGCAATCCTGGACAATAAGTTTGGCCTTCTCCGCCAGCTCAGAAGCGAAGAGGTCCTTAAAGTCGGTTTCCTTTAACTCCTGGATAGCGTCATCCAGAATTTTATGATAGGTGTCAAATCCCAGATCACTGATGAACCCGGTTTGTTCTGCGCCCAGCAGATTTCCCGCCCCGCGGATATCCAGGTCCCTCATGGCAACCTTGAATCCATCGCCCAGTTCTGAAAACTCTTCCAGTGCCGCCAGCCTTTTGCGGGAGTCGGACGTGAGCAGCGATGCCGGTGGTGTTAACAGGTAACAAAACGCTTTTTTGTTTGAACGGCCCACACGCCCACGCATCTGGTGAAGGTCCGAAAGCCCGAACATATGCGCCTGGTTAATGATAATGGTGTTCGCATTGGGAATATCCAGCCCCGACTCAATAATGTTGGTGGAGACCAGGACATCGAATTCTCCGTCGATAAATTTGACCATAACCTTTTCCAGGCGGTCGCCTTCCATCTGGCCGTGCGCGATCCCGATGCGGCAATCGGGCACAAGCCTGTAGATAACATTCGCAACCTCTTCGATATCGCTTACGCGGTTGTGCACAAAGAAAACCTGTCCTCCCCGCCGCAATTCGAAACTGACTGCATCGCGTATAACAACTTCGTCGAAAGTATGAAGCTCGGTTGTTACCGGCTGACGATTGGGCGGAGGCGTTGCAATAATGCTGAGGTCCCGCGCGCCCATGAGCGAAAAGTGCAGCGTCCGCGGAATAGGGGTGGCCGTTAAGGTGAGCACATCAACATTAACTTTCAATTCCTTCAGCCTGTCTTTTACCTTAACGCCGAACTTTTGTTCTTCGTCGATGATGAGCAGCCCGAGATCCTTGAATTCCAGATCCTTGCTGACGATGCGATGTGTGCCGATCAGCAGGTTCACCTTTCCTTCTTTGACTTCTGCAATAATATTTTTGATCTCCTTGTCCGTCTTGAACCGCGAAACGTATTCGATCTTTACCGGGAATCCCGACAGTCGTTCTGAGAACGTGCGGTAATGCTGCATGGCCAGTATCGTTGTCGGTACGAGAACAGCCACCTGCTTTCCTTCGGTAACGGCTTTGAAAGCGGCGCGCACAGCCACTTCAGTTTTTCCAAAGCCCACGTCTCCGCACACAAGCCTGTCCATCGGATGGGGAAGTTGCATATCTTTCTTGACATCTTCCGTCGCTTTGCCCTGATCCGGTGTATCATCATACATAAATGACGACTCCAGTTCGGCCTGTAGAAAGCCATCCGGTGAGAAAGCATACCCGGGAGCTGACTTGCGCTTGGCATATAGTTCGATCAGCTCTTTTGCAATGTCCTTAACACGTTTCTTTGCCTTCGATTTTTTGGTCTCCCACTCCTGTGATCCCAGCTTGCTGATGGGTGGGGGTGTGCCTTCCTTGCCGGAATACTTGGAGATCTTGTGCAGCGCGTGAATGCTGACATATAACAGGTCGTCGTCGCGGTAAACTAACCGGATGGCTTCCTGCTCACGACCATTCACATCCCTTTTCTCAAGACCGGCAAATTTGGCCACGCCGTGATCGATGTGCGTCACGAAATCGCCTGGCTGAAGCGCTTGCAGTTCGCGCAGGGTAAGCGCCTTCGATTTTGTAAACTTTTCTTTCGCCTTGTACCGGTGAAAACGCTCGAAGATCTGGTGATCGGTATAACAGATAAGCTTCAGGTTGTGGTCAACAAATCCTTGTCTCAGTGCAAAATCCAATGGCTGAAACTTCAAACTGTTGTTGATCTCTTCAAAGATATTTTTCAAACGCTCCAGCTGCTTCGGCATTTCGGCTGCAATGAAGTTGCTGTAGCCCTGCAGCTGGTGGTCGTAGAGGTTGTTGGAGAGAAGTTCAAAATTTTTATTGAACGAAGGCTGCGCCGACGATGGCCATTCGAATGTCTGCGCACCGGCCAATGAAAACCGGTTGCCAAATTCTATCGTCGCGAATTGTTCGCGTTGTCTGAGAAATTCATCCGGGGTTACAAATAGTTTTTCAGGAGACGAAACGACCTGCGTCCCGCTGGCCTTCAGGATCTTTTCAAACGACCCCTCGGCTTTTTCAAAGTTGCGCAGGATAATGTCATGTGTAAGCTGAAGATCCTTGAACCACAGACGGGTTCCGGGTGCGATGAATTCAAGCAGGGACTGGCGTTCTTCCTGGATGAGCTTGGTTTGAATATTCGGGATGATACTTACTTGCGTGAGCACATCCACCGAAAGCTGCGAGCCGGGTTCAAACGTCCGGATGCTATCCACTTCGTCGCCGAAGAGTTCGATGCGGTATGGCAACTCATAGGCGAAGGAATAGACATCGATGATGCCTCCCCTGACGGAGAACTGACCGGCCTCGTAAACGAAATCGGTCTTTTCGAAGTCGTAATTGTGGAGGAACTCTTCCAGAAACGTGATATCCAGCTTTTCGCCCACCTTGACTGAAAAGGTATTGGATGCGAGGGAACGCTTGTTCAGCACTTTTTCTCCCAGCGCTTCCGGATAGGTTACAATGATGTCGGGCGCCTTTTTGTTTGCAAGCTTGTTCAGTACTTCCGCCCGCATTAAGATGTTTGCGTTCTCGACATCTTCGAACTCATACGGCCGCTTATAGGACATGGGAAAGATGAGTATTTCCCGCTCCAGGAGATTCTGAAGATCATTTTGGAAATACGAGGCTTCTTCCCGGTCCTGAAGAACGACGATGTAATCCTGTGGGTGAATCTTGAAAGCGGCCGAGAGGAGGATGGTGTCGAGACTGCCGGCGATGTTTTTAAGCCGGACCGGCCCGGAAGGCGTAGACGCTTTGACCCCCGCAGCTACGGTCTTTACCAAACCATCCGCAGTGTAAATACTTAAAAAGTCGGTCGCCCTCACACGCTTAAAACAGGCTGCAAAGATAACGCTGGCTGCAGCCGTACCAATAAGGGAGCGACATATTTTGTATATTTTTGAAGGATGGATTTTGCAATTCGCCTGTCGCTTTATGTGAGTATCACCGCGGCCGTCTTTATGGTGATCGGCTTGTTCAGGCCATGGATCATGCTGTGGTGGGAAGACGTGCAGAACAGAAGGAAGGTAATACGGCTGTACGGCAGTATCGCGGCCGTTACCTACCTTCTTTATTGCGTGATAAAAATGATTTAGATGGATCGGCTGAAGAACGTTTTCTTGTTGAGCTTTGGTTGCCTATGCTTTTTTACCGGCTGTTCGCGGCATGAAAAACATTCGGGCGAATTGTCCGGGTCGGATCAGGTAACAAACGACCTGCCCGGTTTGGTTCTTGTTACGGCAGACAGTTCACAGGTATCAGTCCGTCAGCTGAAGGGCAAGACCATACTGGTGGTTTTTCAACCTGATTGCGAACATTGCCAGCGGGAAGCGGGGCAGATCAACAAGCATATCGCAGCTTTTGAGAATTATCAACTGTATTTTATCTCTTCCAGCCCAATGGAAGAAATCCGGCAGTTTGCAAGCGACTACGCTTTTAGCCGGCTCCCCAATGTGCATTTTGGGTGGGCACCAACGGCGAGCATCACTAACAATTTTGGAAGCATCTCCGCGCCGTCAATGTACATCTATGATTTGAACGGAAAAATCGTCAGGATCTTTAACGGTGAAACGGACATCCATGAAATACTGAAGGTGATTTAGCAGCGGGCAAATTCCTCACTTCCGGTCTAAGATCCCCAGCCGCTTGGTTTCTGTCATATCTATCCGACCAAAATTTGGTTGATTAAATTCCCCAATGCCCAATGCCCAGTGCCCAATGCCTAATATCTAATACCTAACATCCGATACCCTCGTCGTGACGCACAGATATTTTGCTGCCTGTCCCGAGAATGCAAGCAGGTAGTTTTCGCTGCCGTCCTTCAGTTTGAGCTTCTTTTTCAGTTCATGGCTGCTGAGGGGGTAGTTTCGTGTGATGACATTCGCCTTCTTGTCTGGGAATGCTCTGGCCGCAGCACCGCTGTCACTTTTGATTATGTCCCGGATTTCGAAAATCCTACCCGGAAAATCGGAGAGCAGCTCAGTGCTCGTATACAGGTGTGTGCTGGGATGAATTTTGAAAAGCGCGTACCGGCTGCCGGTTATCCTGAATGCACCCGCTTTTGTCAACGACGTGTTCGGCTCGTACAGATAGCGCAAGGGTTGTGAGAAGACACTAACCGCGCGCTTTTCTTCACTCAAAGTAAACCGGAATTCTGACGGGCCGGACGGCTGGAGATGAACAGCGACAATCTGTGGTTCGCCCTCAAAGCCCGTCCTGCAGAGGAACAGGAGTTCCTTACATTCATTGTCCACCGAAATTACGTAGACCTCCTTAACATGTGAGAGCTCGCCAAGGCCTTGCCGGATGTCCAAAAGCGGTGACGCCTTGATTAACAGGAAGTCGCTCTTCGCCAGTATCGCACTTTGCAGACGCGCAACATCGGGTTCGCAATCTGCGAGGCGTACTGCTTTTGTTGATGCCGTCGTCCTTCTTGAAGGATCAATGAAAACCCAGTCAGCTTTTTCTGACATACCCTGAAGGAATGCTTCTGCGGATGCGTTCTGATAGGTGATGTTGTCGGCGCCAAGGACCTTGTGATTGTGCTGTGCCAGTGCCAGCAGCAGGGGATCGCGTTCAACATACACCGTTCGCTCAAAGATCCGGCTCAGGAAGAAAGTATCAACGCCCAGGCCACCCGTTAGGTCTGTCAGGCTTAAATGCCCGGCGCGCTGTCTCAGGATGATATCGGCTTTATAACGGGCTGTTTTTTCTGAGGACGTTTGTTCGAGGTTGACACCCGGGGGATAAAGGATATCCTTCGCCTGGAAATAGGTGGGCAGTTTCTCACGGGCTTTGCGACGTCCGGCAATCTGGTCTGCGATCAGCGCGGAGGGTACACCATGGATGGATTTCTGCCCGAGTACGATTGCCCGCTCGTCATCGGATTCGTGCTGGTGAATAAATTTCTGGATTTCCGGCTTGAGCAGGTCCGCGTGCAAAACTTTTTTTATACGAAGATAAGACTAACCCGCAGTGTTTACGCGGGCACGTGAATGAATGTAGATGTTGCGGAGATAGGCAATCATTCCCATACTCTGCGCGACGAGCAGCACCGGGTCAATGGTTTTAAAGGGTGTGGTGTACCAGGCATATCGCAGGATCATGACCGAAGCGACTGCACTGATGATCCAAAATCCCAGTGGTAAAACAGAGGTGCCGCGTTTTTCGGAATACCACCACTGGTAAATAAAGCGGATATTTAACAGCAGCTGTCCGATGCTTCCCAGAATGATGATGGGATCGGTCAGGTCCGTTTTGGTGAAAAGCTCCGTTATTTTTTCAGGCGAACGGAAAGCGATCCAGGCGAAGGCAATTAAGGGTAGCGTCATCAGCAGGCTGCGGAAAGGCAGGGGAATTTTCGTCCATTGATTTTTCAGCTGGAGATTTCTGATGTAAATGAAGTAGGAGAGCGTTTGCCCCAGAATAATCACAAAATCCTCGCGCAGCAATCCATAGATAAGAAAGAGAAATGAGGCCACCAGGCTCAGCTGCCAGAAGATGGCGGGCGAAACCACTTTGCCCTGGCGCTCGGAATGAAACAACTGCACCAGCAGGCGCGTTCCGAACAGCCCTTGCGCAAAAAAACCCAGGGCGTAAAGCCAATAACTATGCATGAATAAGGTTGGTGATCGGGTTAAAGAAAAGCCTGACCGAGAACCGGCCAGGCTTGTTATTTCAGGTGAATTAAAGCGTTCGCTTCACTTCGCGTTGCTCGTAGCTTTCGATGACATCTCCCATTTCAATGTCATTGAATCCATCGATACCGATACCGCAGTCAAATCCTGTCTTGACTTCACTTGCGTCATCCTTGTGACGTTTCAATGAACCCAGCTTACCGGCGTAGATCACAATACCGTCGCGGATCAGGCGAATCGGATTGCTTCGTTTAATGGAACCGTCGGTCACCATACAACCTGCAATGGTTCCAACCTTCGAAATTCGGAAGACTTCGCGAACCTCAGCGTTACCAACAATCACTTCTTCGGTTTCCGGTGCGAGCATACCTTCCATCGCCGCTCTTACGTCGTTGATCGCGTCGTAAATGATGGAGTATAAACGTATTTCGATCTCTTCGTTTTCTGCCAGTCGTTTTGCCGCGCCGGAAGGTCTTACCTGGAAGCCGACGATGACGGCGTCTGATGCCGATGCCAGCAGTACATCTGATTCCGATATCTGGCCGACCCCGCGATGGATGATAGCCACCTGGATCTCCGGTGTTGAAAGTTTCAGCAGGGAGTCGGATAAAGCCTCAACAGATCCATCTACGTCACCCTTAACGATAACGTTCAGCTGCTTAAAGCTTCCGATGGCCAGACGTCTTCCGATCTCATCCAACGTAATATGTTTCTTGGTACGGATGCTTTGTTCGCGTAACAGCTGGCTGCGTTTACCGGCGAGTTCGCGGGCTTCGCGGTCAGTTTCCATCACGCTGAACTTTTCTCCAGCCTGCGGTGCGCCATCCAGACCCAGCACAACAACCGGGGTTGACGGGCCGGCTTCATTGACGCGCTTACCCGTGTCTTCAAACATGGCCTTGACACGGCCGTAGTGGGCGCCGGCCAGCACAATATCGCCGATGTGAAGCGTGCCGCTTTGGACCATCATGGTCGCGACGTATCCACGTCCTTTATCCAGCGAAGCTTCAATGACGGAGCCGGTAGCTTTGCGGTCAGGATTAGCTTTCAGGTTAAGCAGTTCGGCTTCGAGCAACACTTTTTCAAGAAGCTCTTCGATGCCGATTCCCGACTTTGCCGAGATTTCCTGGCTTTGATATTTACCGCCCCACTCTTCGACCAGGATGTTATTCTTGGAAAGCGACTCTCTGATTTTATCAGGGTTCGCGGCGGGCTTATCGATCTTATTGATGGCAATTACAATGGGTACACCAGCGACCTGCGCGTGATTGATGGCTTCCCGTGTTTGCGGCATTACATCGTCGTCTGCTGCGACCACGATGATAGCGATATCCGTCAGCTTGGCACCGCGGGCACGCATTGCCGTAAAGGCTTCGTGACCAGGCGTGTCCAGGAACGCGATCTTGTTGCCGCTTTTCGTTGTCACGTCGTATGCCCCGATGTGCTGGGTGATACCACCCGCCTCGGAGGCTGTAACTTTTGTGTTTCTGATATAATCCAGCAGCGATGTTTTACCATGGTCAACGTGACCCATGATCGTGACAATCGGTGCGCGTGGTTGCAATGCTTCTTCGCTATCGGCTGCTTCGTCGGCCTCAATCTCTTCTTCGGCCGAGGTAAACTGAACATCGTACCCGAATTCATCGGCGATCACGGTGATCGCTTCCGCATCCAGTCGCTGGTTGATCGAAACGAACATACCCAGTGAAAGGCAGGTTGAGATCACATCGTTTACGGAGACGTTCATCATCGAAGCCAGGTCATTGGCCGAGATGAATTCTGTCACCTTTAACGTCTTGGACGATTCCTGGTCCTGAAGCATTTGTTGCTCCTGCGCTTCGCTTGCAGCATGGCGCTTTTCACGGCGATACTTGGCTCCGGTTGCCTTCTTCTGGTTACCGCTTAACTTCGCCAGTGTAGCCCGGATCTGGTCCTGAATTTCTTTTTCGGAGGGTTCTTCTTTCTGGACGCGCGGTGAGTGCGGTCCTTTGCCACGTGGCGGCGGCTGTTGCGGCCGGGCACCACCTTTGGGCGGGCCTTGCTGCGATTGGTTTTCGATCGACGTTATCCGTTTGCGTGGCCGCTTTCCTTTGGCATCTTTCGCCAGGTCGGAAGAGGCAACGGGGCCATCTTTTTTCTTTTCAACAGGCAGCTCGATTTTATCAACCACCTTCAGGCCTTTTAGCTTGTCGGCTTTTGCTTTTATCACCTCGAGTTCCTGCTCTGGCTCTTTCTTTTCAACGACGGGAGGCTCTGCTTCCTTGATGGGCTCCGGTGCGACAACTTCGGCAGGTTTTTCAGCAACAGGCTGCGGTACTTCCGGTTCTTCTACTTCAGGTTTTGCCGCAGTCTTCTTTTCGAGATCGATCTTGCCGAGGACTTTAATGCCTTCAAGTTTCGGTTTTTCACGCTCAACTTTATCCGCTTTAGGTTCTTCCTTCGCTTTAACCTCCTTAGAGCCCAGATTTTTAATCATGATGCTCTCCTCGTCTTCCAGACGTTTCTTGGCGGCGTCTTTCTGACTTTCGACGATTACATTTTCGCCGTGTTTAACACCAATCGATAATCCGGAAGCTTCGAGCTTTTCGGTGGCAGAAGCGGCAAACTCTTTCGACAAAAGGTTGAACTGTTCAGGCGTAAGCTTAGCGTTGGGGTTATTTTCAACCTCAAAACCCTTCTTCCCAAGGAAGTCCAAAATGGTATTATGGCCCACATTGAGCTTCCTCGCCGCCTGACTCAACCTGATCAATTTTTCTTCTGCCATACTCAAATATGCCTGTTTTTAAAGACTTTAAAACCAAAATCATCAAAGCATTGAATAACGGTGCGCAAGAGGTCTTGGTTCAGTACGCATGAACCTTAACAACCCCTGACGGCTATTCAAATTCTTTCTTCAAAATATTCAATACGCTGTCAACCGTTTCCTCCTCGAGGTCGGTTCTTCTGACGAGTTCATCTTTCGAGAGATTTAAAACACTCTTGGCAGTATCCAACCCGATGCGGTTCAGCTCATCAATAACCCAGCTTTCTATCTCATCCGAAAATTCTCCGAGATCCACATCTTCCTCGACCTGACCTTCCGCCAGCTCGCGGAATACGTCGATTTCATATCCCACCAGACGACTGGCAAGTTTTATATTCAAGCCACCTTTTCCGATGGCGAGCGATACCTGGTCGGGCTTAAGGTAAACCGAGACACGTCCATGATCTTTGTCGATCTTGATAGAAGTGATCTTGGCGGGACTCAGCGCGCGCTGGATGTATAACTCAAGATTTTCCGTGTAATTGATAACATCGATATTTTCGTTCTGCAGCTCGCGGACGATGGCATGGATACGAGAACCTTTCATTCCTACACATGCGCCCACCGGATCGATCCGGTCGTCGTACGATTCTACCGCTACCTTGGCACGTTCGCCCGGTTCGCGCACTACTTTTTTAATGGTGATCAGCCCGTCGTAGACTTCAGGAACCTCCTGTTCGAAAAGGCGCTCCAGAAACACCGGCGAGGTGCGCGAAAGAATGATCTTGGGATTACCATTGACCATCTCAACTTTATGAACGATGGCCCTTACGCTTTCGCCCTTGCGATAGCGGTCTTTTTGTATCTGTTCATTGCGGGGAATTGAAATTTCGTTTCCTTCCGCATCGGTTAGTAAGACCTCCTTGTTCAACACCTGGTACACTTCACCGGCAATGATTTCCCCTACAAGGTCTTTGTATTTCTGGAAGAGGATATCCTTCTCAAGATCCTTTACCTTCTGGATAAGGGTTTGCCGCGCCGTTGTTACCGCCCGCCGACCGAAATCTTCAATGAAAATCTGTTCAGAAACTTCTTCTCCAATTTCAAAATCGGGCTCGATCTTCTGCGCTTCGGTAAGGCTGATCTTGTCATGTTCCCAGATATCCTCTGATTCGTCATCGACAATTTCGCGGATACGGTAAATTTCAAGATCTCCCTTATCGGCATTCACGATGATGTCGAAATTGTCCGTCGGAATCGGGTTGCCGTTTTCATCTTCACCATATTTTTTACGGATCATGTTTTTGAAAACGTCTTCCAGGATCCTGATCATGGTTGGACGGTCAATGTTCTTCTGTTTTGCGAATTCAGCAAACGACTGAATTAATTCATGTGCATCCATGGTTGCGTCTTATTTAAAACTAACTAACACAAAGGCTTTTTCTATTTGTGAAAATTCAATATCAAGTCTTACGATCTCTTTCTTTTTGCCGGCTCCGGTTTCCTCTTCCAGCACAATTTTATTTGCACCAACTTCTGTGAGCTTTCCTTCGGCGGTCCTGTCCGGTAGCTTTACTTTCAGTTTTCGGCCGATATTCTTCCGGTACTGCCGCTCCAGTTTCAGCGGATGATCGAGTCCCGGAGTCGACACCTCCAGAAGGTAACTGTCGTCCAGCAGCCCGGACTCGTCCAGGCGGGCTGAAACTTCCCGGCTCACCAGTGCGCAGTCGTCTATGCTGATCCCATTATCGCCATCAATGATAATCAGCACCTTTTTTGGTCCTTTTTTGGCTGAAACCAGGACCTCCACCAGGAACTGGCTTGGATCTGTCAGCGTCTCCTCAACTATCCGTTTAATCTCATCGGTTGCGTCCATTGCCAAAAACCCTATAAAATTAAAGAGGGGACTGTTGCCCCCTCTTAATGTTACGATTCAGAAACCCCGGCAAAATTAGATGAATTTTGTTTCAACGCAAAACGTAGCGCGGAATTATTGCCTTTGAAGGGTATTTAAGCTACGTATTCACTTCTTTCAACATGTTTTCCCGCGCCTGCGCTTCATACCGACGACGAAATTCCGGCGTCTTATAGATTTCCGCCAGCGCGAGAAAATGTTTTAAAATTTTGATGCGACCAGCCCGATAAACACTTTCCGGCACGAGGGCGTACTCCTTTCGGACGGCATTCATGTAGGCTCCATAGGCTGAAGGCGTTGCACCCAGTATGGCGAGATCCGCATCCGTAAAAAAGTTTATATCACCATGCTCGTGCCGGTAATGCCCCCTGGTCGCCATAATCATCTCGCGGCAGAGGTTAATCTTTTCCGCCGGAACATTTAGCGCAGTCAATCGCATCGCCGCCAACGCCGCGCTTCTTGATTCGTTGTCGGTGGCCAGCGGGTCGCAGATAAAATCATGGTACACTAAAGAGAAAATAACGCAATCCCATTCGTGAACAAGGTGCTTGACTGAAGTCACCTGTTCCAGGAAGTGATGGAGATGATGGAGATTGTGGTAAGTACGGGAGGGTTCGGAATAAGCCTTCAAAATCTCGTCCCAGCAGGTGCTGATCATGTTAGCGTCCCGCGAGTGGTTCGAACTTGTGTTCAGGAACGCTTGGTAGAGTGCCGACATTAAATATTAAACGGCAGGTTCCTGAGGTATGTTCCGTAACCACTTTTTTCGAGGGGTGTTGCCAGCTCCAGCAGTTGTGCTTTTGTAATGAAACGCATGCGGAATGCGACTTCTTCAATACATCCGATTTTCAATCCCTGCCGTTGCTCGATGGTCTGGACAAAGTTCGAGGCCTGGATGAGTGAATCAAAAGTTCCGGTGTCCAGCCAGGCGGTACCGCGTCCCAACGGGGCTACCTTAAGCTTGCCTGCCTGCCGGTAAGCATTGTTAACATCGGTGATTTCAAGTTCGCCGCGGGGACTTGGTTTCAGGGCTTTCGCAATTTTCACGACTTCGTTATCATAGAAATACAATCCGGGAACGGCATAATTCGATTTGGGATGCTTGGGTTTTTCCTCTATGGAAATGACGTTCCTGGACGTGTCGAACTCAACGACGCCGTAGCGTTCCGGATCATTGACGTGATACGCGAACACGACTCCCCCGTCCGGATCGGCATTGCTTTGAAGCAATTGGTGCATTCCAGAGCCATAGAAGATATTGTCGCCGAGGATGAGTGCCACTTTTTCGCTACCGATGAATTGCTCGCCGATGATGAATGCCTGTGCCAGTCCTTCAGGCCGCGGCTGTTCCGCATAACTGAACGAACACCCCAGCTGGCGCCCATCGCGTAGTAACTTTTGAAAGATAGGAAGGTCGTGGGGTGTGGAGATGATCAGTATTTCCCGGATGCCGGCCATCATCAGGATGGACAGCGGATAGTAGATCATCGGCTTATCATATACCGGCATCAGCTGTTTGCTAACGGCCAGCGTGAGCGGGTGAAGACGTGTTCCTGAACCTCCTGCCAGAATAATACCTTTCATCGGCGCAATTTTAGTGGTTGGCGCTTACCGGCCCTGGTACATGGTCGCGTAATACTTCAGGTATTCTCCGGTGGTAACATGTGTTAACCATTGCTGGTTTGCCAGGTACCAATCTACTGTTTTTTCCAATCCCTTTTCAAATGTGGTTTCAGGGCGCCAGCCGGTTTCGCTGATCAGCTTTGATGCATCTATGGCATAACGTAGATCGTGCCCGGGCCGGTCGGTGACATAGGTGATAAGGGCGGCTGAGCTTCCTTCTTCGCGCCCCAGTTTTTTGTCCATGATATGACAAAGCAACTGGATGAGATCAATGTTTTTCCACTCGTTGTTTCCGCCGATATTATAGATCTCCCCGGGCTTGCCTTTATGAAAAATGGTGTCGATCGCTTTTGCATGATCTTCAACATACAACCAGTCGCGAATATTCTCTCCCTGGCCATAGACCGGCAGCGGCTTGTTGCCGATAATGTTGTTGATCATCAGCGGGATCAGCTTTTCCGGAAAATGATAAGGCCCGTAGTTATTAGAACAACGGCTGATGATGGTGGGCAACTGATAGCTGTTGTGAAACGCGTTGACGAAATGATCACTGGCGGCTTTTGAGGCGGAATACGGCGACTGTGGGTCGATCGGTGTTTCTTCCGTGAAGTATTCCCCGAATGCTGCTGATCCGTACACCTCATCTGTTGAGATGTGGTAAAAGAGCTTGTCGTCAAAATTACCGCTCCAGGATGCCTGCGCGGCTCTTAAGACGTTCAGCGTACCGATGATGTTTGTGTTGGCAAACTCCACCGGATTGTGAAGTGAGCGGTCCACATGGGATTCCGCGGCAAGGTGAATGACTCCATCGATCTCATGCTTTTTGAAAACGCCGAAAAGAAACTCGATGTCCAGAATATCACCATGCTCGAAAGAATAATTCGACTTGGTTTCGACGTCGGACAGGTTCTCAAGATTACCCGCGTAGGTGAGCTTGTCCAGGTTAACGATCCTGTACCCGGGGTACCGGTTGGCCATCAACCGCACCACATGCGAGCCTATAAAGCCCGCGCCACCGGTAATCAGGATATTGCGACTCCCCATGCTTTAACAACGTCTTTAACGGATATACTTCTCAAAGTTTTTATGATCGCGCTGGTACAGCACTTCATGCGGCAGCGATTTGAAATATTCGTAGGTAATTTTCAACCCCTCCGCCCGGGAAACTTTCGGTTCCCAGCCCAGTATCTCTTTCGCTTTCGTAATGTTCGGCTGGCGTTGTTTCGGATCGTCCTGTGGCAAGGGCTTGTATACGATCTTCTGCTTCGTACCGGTCAGCTTTACAATTTCCTCGGCGAATTCCCGGATGGTAATTTCACCGGGGTTTCCAATGTTGACAGGTAAATGGTAGTCCGACATCAGCAACCGGTAGATGCCATCCACCTCGTCGTCGACATAACAGAATGAACGGGTTTGTGAACCGTCGCCAAAAACCGTGAGGTCTTCGCCGCGAAGCGCCTGCCCGATAAAAGCGGGTAATACCCGGCCGTCATTGAGGCGCATTCGGGGGCCGTAGGTGTTGAAGATCCTGACAATGCGCGTTTCAACATTATGATACGTGTGGTAAGCCATGGTGATCGCTTCCTGGAACCGCTTGGCCTCATCGTAAACGCCGCGGGGACCGATAGGGTTTACATTGCCATAGTATTCCTCGACCTGTGGATGGACCAACGGATCGCCATATACTTCAGAAGTAGATGCGACGAGTATCCGCGCTTTTTTGGCGCGCGCAAGGCCTAAAAGATTATGGGTGCCCAGCGACCCGACCTTCAACGTCTGGATCGGAATCTTCAGGTAGTCGATCGGGCTTGCAGGAGAAGCAAAGTGGAGGATGTACTTCAGCTCACCGGGAATGTGAACAAAAGATGAAACGTCATGGTGATAGAATTCGAAAGACGGGTGCTTAAAAAGGTGTTCGATATTCCGCAGGTCGCCTGTGATCAGGTTGTCCATCGCGATCACATGGAAACCTTCCTTGATAAACCGGTCACACAAATGCGATCCGAGAAATCCTGCACCACCGGTAATCAGGATGCGTTCCTTAGCCATTGACTACCTCCCTTCCAATACTGTAGTATGCATATCCAAGTTCCTTCATCAGGTTCAGATCGTAAAGGTTACGGCCGTCGAAGATTACTTTGTTCTTCAGCAGTGTGGCAAGTTTCTCAAAATCGGGTGTGCGGAACTCCGGCCATTCTGTGGCAATGAAAATTGCGTCTGCTTTTTCGGCGGCGTCATAAGGTGTGATGCAGTAGGAAATCTTCTCGCCGAATATTTTTTTCACGTTCTCCATTCCTTCCGGATCGTGTACCTTAATAACGGCGCCTGCGTTGAGGAGTTCTTCAATGTTGTATAGCGAGGGGGCCTCGCGGATATCATCCGTATGGGGTTTGAAAGATAATCCCCAGAAGGCGATCGTCTTTCCTTTCAGGTTGCCGTTGAAATACTCCTTAATGCGCGGGATCAGCCGGGTTTTTTGATCGTCATTCACATCCATCACGGCTTTCAGGATCTTGAATTCGTATTTGACTTCATCAGACGATTTGGCAAGCGCCTGCACGTCTTTCGGGAAACAGCTTCCACCATAACCGATGCCCGGAAAGAGAAAGCGTTTTCCGATGCGGCTATCGGTTCCTACACCCTTGCGCACGGCATCCACGTCGGCTCCTACGAGCTCGCACAGGTTGGCAATCTCATTCATGAAGGAGATTTTTGTCGCCAGGAAAGAATTCGCTGCATACTTGGTCAGTTCGGCCGAACGCTCGTCCATGAAAATGATAGGATTCCCCTGGCGTACGAAGGGCTGGTAAAGTGTTTCCATGACCTTTTGTGCCCGCGAAGAAGTCGTTCCGATGACAACGCGATCGGGTTTCATGAAATCTTCTACGGCAACACCTTCGCGAAGGAATTCCGGGTTTGAAACGACGTCAAAATCCACCTGCGCCCTTGCCGCGATGCGGGACCTTACTTTATCTGCCGTTCCTACCGGCACGGTGCTTTTATCGATGATCACGGTGTATTCTTTCAACAGCGGTCCGAGGTCGTCGGCTACTTTAAGGATGTACTTCAGGTCAGCCGATCCGTCTTCGCCGGGAGGCGTGGGAAGCGCCAGGAAGATGACCTTCGCGTCCTGTATTCCTTCCTCAAGATCAGTGGTGAACGACAGCCGTTTTTGTTTGAGATTGCGCTCAAACAACTGCTCCAATCCGGGTTCATAAATGGTGATTTTCCCATTTTGAAGTTTCTTGACTTTTTCCTGATCGATGTCTACACAGGTGACGGTATTCCCGGTTTCGGAGAAACATGTGCCGGTGACAAGACCAACATATCCGGTACCAACTACAGCTATTTTCATGAATTGATGGTTTTAGAAGTTGCGAAATTAAAGTTTTTGTTCACATTCCGGTTATGGCAGGTGAGTGACAACAACGTATTTATTTCGAATACAAACTAACAGTCGTTTGCGAATTCGTTTTTACTCGCTAATTTTGCAGGTCTCAAAATTAAAAAAGATGAAAATGGAAGTGCTCACCCAGGAACAGTCGCATATAAGTTTTGAAGAAAGCGAGAATCAAAAAATGATCGCCCAGATGATCCGTGATTTTGGTGCCCGGGAAATTGTACCGAAAATGATGGAGTGGGATGAGCAGCAGATTTTTCCCGTGGACCTTTTCCGGAAGATGGGACCGCTTGGCCTGATGGGCGTGCTTGTGCCGCAGGAATACGGCGGGTCGGGCTTCGGATATCCGGAATACATTACAGCGGTATCAGAAATCTCGCGCATCGATGGTGCTATCGGCCTTTCACTGGCAGCGCACAATTCACTTTGCACCAATCATATTCTGCAATTTGGCACCGAAGATCAGAAGCGCCATTACCTGCCTAAACTGGCTTCCGCTGAAGCGATTGGCGCCTGGGGATTAACGGAGCCGAATACAGGCTCGGATGCCGGCAACATGCGTACGGTCGCCATCAGGGATGGGAACCATTATGTGTTGAACGGCGCGAAGAACTTCATCACCCATGGAAAATCAGGAGAAATCGCTGTCGTGATTGCGAGAACGGGGCAGGTAGGCGATTCCCACGCCATGACGGCATTTATTGTGGAAAAAGGGACGCCTGGGTTCACTTCTGGCAAAAAGGAGAACAAGCTCGGGATGCGGGCTTCCGAGACAGCCGAGATGATATTCACGGACTGCCGGATTCACAAATCACAAATGATGGGCGCCGAAGGGGAGGGCTTTATCCAGGCGCTTAAAGTGCTGGATGGCGGCCGCATTTCAATAGCAGCACTCGGACTCGGAATTGCAATGGGCGCTTTTGATGCAGCATTAGCGTATTCCAAGGAGCGGCATCAGTTTAACCAGCCTATCTCCTCCTTCCAGGGCATATCGTTCAAACTCGCGGATATGGCAACCAAAATCGAAGCGGCCAGGCTGTTGACGTTCCGCGCCGGCGATCTCAAGAACCATGGCAAGAGCGTTACGAAAGAGTCAGCCATGGCGAAGCTGTACGCTTCGGAAGTCGCTGTTGAGGTGGCCAACGAAGCAGTTCAGATTTTCGGAGGATATGGTTATATCAAGGATTTTCCGGCGGAAAAGTACTATCGGGACGCCAAACTCTGCACCATCGGAGAGGGAACCTCTGAGATTCAGAAACTGGTTATTTCGAGAAGCATCCTGAAGTAGTTTGTTTAATTTCAAAGGCTACCTTATATTTGCAGCCCTAATTAGTATAGCGCGTATGATTATTGTTAATGTAAAGGAGAACGAATCGATTGACAAGGCCCTGAAGCGGTTTAAGAAGAAATTTGAAAAAACAGGTGTGCTGAAAGAGCTCAGGTCACGGACTTCGTTTGAAAAACCGTCTGTACGGCGCCGGAATCAAATCATCCGGGCGGCTTACCGGGAACAGCAAAGACTGCTGGAACCCAACTCTTAAGCTGGCTCAATTTGTGAAATCTCGTTGTGGATAAGTTTTTTTGTCCACAAAATATCCTCATTTTACCCACACATCCCCTTCAGGACTTTCCCGGAGGGGATTATTTTTTTACATTGTACTACCGACGGGTGGTAGCAGCATGATTGATTCCTTTCTTAAATATCTGCAGTACGAAAGGCGCGTAAGCCCCCACACCGTGCTTGCATATCGAAATGACCTGGAACAGTTCGCCTCTTATATAAGCTCCACATTCCCGGACAATACCATCAAGGACGTCGAGTACGGCATCGTACGTGCCTGGATTATTCAACTCGTGGAACAGCAAATCGAACCCCGTTCGGTCAACCGGAAAATCGCCTCCCTGAGAACCTTTTACAAATTCCTGATGCGTCAGGAAATCATCACCAAAAATCCCATGTTAAAGATCAGGGTACTGAAGACCAGCCGGAAACTGCCAGGCTTTGTCAAGGAAGGCGACATGACAACGATGCTGGATGGCGATGGATTTGATCAATCCCTGGAGGGGCTGCGCAACAAGCTGATCCTGGAATTATTTTATGGTACGGGCATTCGTTTGTCGGAGCTGCTTACGTTAAAAGAATGTGATGTTGATATTAAAAAGCGAACGATTAAAGTGTTGGGGAAAAGAAACAAGGAACGGGTTATACCTTTTTCCGCCAGTCTCGTCAGTGTATTGGAGGATTACCGCAGTCTGCGGAATCGAACGGTATCGTCGAAAGACCACGGTCTGCTGCTGGTAACTGACCAGGGGGAGGCTTGTTATTCCATGATGATTTACCGTTTGGTGAAAAAGTACCTGGGCACCTACACGTCTTCTGATAAAAAGAGTCCTCACGTACTTCGGCATACGTATGCCACGCACCTGCTCGACAAGGGTGCGGAGATCAATGCGGTGAAAGACCTGCTTGGTCATAGCAGCCTGGCCGCAACGCAGGTGTATACGCACAACTCCATGGAGAAACTGAAAAAAGCATTTGATCAGGCTCATCCAAAGGCCTGAAAACTGAATAAAGAAATTTGCCTATGTAAACACAACTACGATGCCCCGGTGTAAGCCGGTTACTGTTTATGTTCAACTTTTAAATTTTCTAGTTATGAGATTACAAGTTCATTCCATCCACTTTGATGCCGACCGGAAACTGATTCATTTCATTCAGAAGAAACTCGACAAGCTGGATACGTTCTATGATCGCCTGGTGGATGGAGAAGTCTTTCTCCGCTTAAATAACGAGGGAACGGAAAACAAAACAGTTGAAATCAAGTTGCGCGTACCGGGTAGCCGGCTCTTTGCGGTGGAGAAAGCGAGATCGTTTGAAGCCGCGACGGGGCTCGCTGCGGATGCACTACGCATGCAGCTTAAAAAATTCAAGTCCCGGATTCGAAAAGGGCGCGCGTAGAAAGCTCGTGCAATAAAAAAAGGTCCCACAAACAGCGGGACCTTTTTTTATGAGTTATCGTTATTTCGGTTGCGTCTGCGGTGTGGTTGCAGTACCTGCAGGCTTCGGCGTGATGCCCATCTTCTTCAGAACGAGATCCGAGATCTGGGAATTATCATCTGCATAAAGCACTACATCAAAGCCGCTCACCTGGCTGGTGAGAATCAATGAAAAACCGTTTTCTTTAGCCACCGCTTCCACTGCATCGCCGACTTTTTTATAGACCGGCTGCATCAGTTGCACCTGTTTGTTCTGGATGGTGGTTTGTGCATCTTCCTGCAGCTTTTGCAGGTTTTGCTGAAGCTGTTGCAGTTCGCGTTCAGTGTTTGCGCGGACGGCTTCAAGCATGGTGTTAAGGTTTTGCTGGTAGTCAGCCAGTTTCTTCTGGAAATCCGCGTACTTGGTATCGATTTGATTTTTAAGCTGTGTCTGCAGCGATTTCAACTCCGCTTCAATCTGTTTTGACTCAGGCATCTGATCATAGATATAATCAACATCCGCATAACCGATCTTAGTGGCTGTAGCAGTTTGTGCATGGGAAACAATGGCTCCAAATCCCAGCACCACCAGTAGAACTAATTTTCTCATTTCAATTTTCATTTAGTTTTTTATCTTATCATTTGGATCTCCGAAACCGAGCTCATCCAGCACGAAATCCGTATAGTCATAACGCGGGTCCGTATAGATCATCACCAATTCACCTGCTTTATCAAATACGATCGCCAGGTTATTCTGTTTTGCCGCTTTATCGACCGCATCCCAGACCTTATCCTGAATGGGCTTGATCAATTCCTGTTTCTTCAGAAAGAACAGTCCTCCGAACCCAAAAACTTTCTTCTGATATTCTTTGAGCTCTGCTTCTTTCTTCTGAATGGCTTCCGTGCGCTCTTTTCGCATTTCGTCCGTCAGCAACACCTGTTCGGCCTGCAGGGCGCTGTACATGGCTTCGATTTTTTTGGCCATGTCCTGGATTTCCTTTTCCCACGCCTCCGACAGCTGATTGATCTCATCCTGTGCCTTTTTATATTCCGGCATTTTATTCAGGATAAAATCAGTATCAATGTATCCGAACCGCTGAGCGTGGACAAAATTCAGGCCGAAAATGAGAAAAATTATTGTAATTAAATAAACCCGCATATTATCTGATTTGCTGGCCTATAGTAAAGTGGAACTGCGACCCACTGATTGCCGACCGGCCATTCAATGGCACCGGATCAAATCCATAGGCCCAGTTCAGCCCGATCAGACCGAAAGCAGGCATAAATATCCTGGCGCCAAGACCGGCAGATTTATACATCTTAAACGGATTAAAGTCATCGTAATTGTTCCAGTTATTTCCTGCCTCGACAAATGCAAATCCGTAGATCGTCGCCGCGTTCCCCGTCGTCACAGGGTATCGCATTTCGAGGCCTAGTTTATCGTATACAATGCCGCCTGCAAGCACACCTGTATTGGCGCTTGGATTGCCATAATACGGTGGCGTAATGTAGTTGTTCTGATAGCCGCGCAGACCGATCACATCCTGGCCGAGCAGGAATGAACTGAACCCTCCGGCCAAACCGTCGCCTCCCAGGTAAAATCTTTCAAACGGCCCGACACCGGCTTTGCTTGAGTACTGGCCGATGAATCCGAAATGTGCCTTGGCTTCCAGCACCAGCTTCTTTTTCGTATCCAGGGGCAGGTAATACTTCAGGTCGAACATCCACTTGTGGAACTCTATCCATTGGTACTTTTCCGCAGGCGTGGCTGTCTCGTAATTCATTTTGCGCCACCAGGAATAGGGTGGTGTGAGCGTCAGGCTGAGGGAAATGGTTGAGCCTTGCGCCGGATACATCGGGTTATCAATGCTGTTGCGGGCCAGCGTGGTGTTGAAGGTGAAGCTGTTGGAAACGCCGTTGCTGAAATTAAGCCCGGAGTTCCAGTCTTCGAAAATATATCGCAGGTAAGAAACCGAATTTGTCAGGGTGAAATAATTATCCGGCCACTCGAGCAGGCGTCCCAGACCAACGGAGACACTATGCACCTGGAGCCTTGGATCAAGGTCGCCCGTGGATTGATAACCGTACAAAGAGCGCTGGAACGAGCTGTTAAAGCTCACGGTCAGGGAGTGCGGTTTGCGGCCTCCCAGCCAGGGCTCAGTAAATGAGAAGCTATAGCTCTGGAACGACCGTCCATTGGCCTGTGCCCGCAGTGAAAGCCGTTGACCGTCACCTACCGGCAGTGGCCGCCAGTTCTTGAGATGAGGGATATTTCGCAGGGAGAAGTTGTTGAAGGTCAGCCCGAGCGTTCCGACGAAGCCGTAGTATCCGCCCCAGCCGCCTGATAACTCAACCTGGTCGTTGGATTGTTCTTCCACCGTCCATTCGATGTCAACCGTGCCGTTCGCCGGGTTCGGTACCAGGTTTTGCCCGATCTTATCCGGTGCGAAATAGCCCAGCTGCCCGAGTTTTTGCTGGGTACGAATGATGTCTGATCGCCTGAATTTCTGACCTGGAATGGTGCTGAGCTCCCTGCGGATCACGTGATCACTGGTTCTGTCATTGCCCGCAATGGTTACTTCATTGATGGTGGCCTGCTCGCCTTCAAAGATCCGCATTTCAACGTCGATCGAGTCACCGGCAACGGCCACTTCAACGGGGTTAATGCGGAAGAAAAGGTAGCCATCATCCATGTATAGCCCGCTGATGTCGAGTCCTTTTGGATTGAACTGCAGCTTCTTGTCAATGAGTTCCTTGTTGTAAACATCGCCTTTGCTGATGTTCAGTACGGCGTTAAGCTGTTTGTCGGTATAGATATAGTTTCCGGTCCAGATGATGTTACGGAAGTAATATTTCGGACCCTCATAGATCCTGAAATCGATATTGATCGTCCGGTCGTTGTGCGCGTATACCGTATCCGTTACAATCTCCGCGTCGCGATAACCTTTAGAATTGTAGAATTCAATAACCTTCTTTTTGTCGTCCTCGAAATCGCTCTGGATAAACTTCGAACTGACAAAAAGATTCAGCTTGACGTTATCGTTCAGAAACTCTTTGGCATCCTTCCAGCTCACCTGGTACGTTGAATCAATGAACGTTTTGGGTTTGGTGGAAATGATTTCATGCATCAACGTGCGGTGCAGTGAGAACCGGGGACGCTCCCGCGTTCCTTTCATTTTCTTCTTCAGGGAGGCATCATCCAGGCTTTCATTCCCCACGAACGAAATCCTGTTGATTTTTACCTTTGACTTCGGATTGACAGCAATCTTCAGGCGGATACCATCGCGGTTCAGGGTGTCTTTTTCCTGCACGACGTTTACCACAGTGTTCAGAAATCCTTTTTTAACGAAATACTTTCTGACAGCCAGTTCGGTATTGCGGATCATCGCGTCATTGACGATCCTTCCGCGAATCAGCGTAAGGTCTTCTTTCAAACCACTCTCCTGGCCTTTACTGATGCCGGTGAAATAGAAGCCGGTTAACCGGGGACGTTCAGCCAGCGTGATGGTGAGGTATACATTGGTGCCTTCGACCTTGTCTACGAGAATGGTGACATCCCCCACCAGGCCATGTTTCCAGAGGCTCCGGATGGCGTTAGAGATAGCGTCGCCGGGAATTTTAATTTTATCACCGACCTTCAGACCGGTGAGCGAAACCATAGCATTTTTATCCAGGATGTTCAGCCCTGTTACTTCGATGCCGGCAATGGTATACTCCGCCGGGTTGGCATAGTTTAAGTTGTTCTCGGTCGTCGTTCCGGAGCGATCGCGACTTCTCCTGAACTGAGCCCAGCTATCTGCAGTAACAGCCAGCAGAATGACCACAAAAAAGAACTTCTTCATCAACTTACTGGGTTCAATTGTTCACTTGTCTTTCCAAATCTGCGCTCACGTTGCTGATAAGACCAGATCGCTTCATAAAGATGCTCTTTCCGGAAATCGGGCCATAGCGTGGGCGTGATGTAAAGTTCCGAATAGGCAATTTGCCACAGGAGGAAATTACTGATCCGCATTTCGCCGCTGGTCCTGATCAGCAGCTCCGGATCTGGGATGCCGGAAGTCTGCAAATAGTTTTCAAAGACCTTATCGTTTATGTCTTCAGATTTAATTTTGCCAGCCTTCACCTCTTCCGTCAGACGGCGGACGGCCTGTAGAATTTCCCAACGTCCACTGTAACTCAAGGCCAGGATCAGCTTGAGCCCGCTGTGGTCTTTTGTTTTATCCATCGCCCAGGCCAGGTTCTGCTGGCATTCTGCTGGCAGATGAGAAGTATCGCCAATGGTGACCAGTTTCACCTGGTTTTCCATCAGCGTGCCGATCTCCTGCTTCAGGGTGTTGACCAGGAGCTCCATCAACCCTTCAACCTCTGCTTTCGGGCGCCCCCAGTTTTCTGTCGAAAATGCGTAAAGGGTTAGGTATTTAACCCCCAGTTCGCCGCAACCTTCTGTTACGTCGCGAACAGCCTGGACGGCGTTCTTATGACCGAATATCCGCAAGGCACCTTTCTTTTTTGCCCAACGGCCGTTGCCATCCATGATCACAGCGATGTGCTGCGGCAGGTTATTAAAGTCAATATGTTCCTTAAAAGAAGCCACAAGGGTTGCAAAATTAGTAAAAAGGGTTGGGTTGAAAGAGAAGCGATTAGCTATTTATAAGGATTTTTAGGACAGGGGATATCGTAAAAAGTCCTGGTGATACTGATTCCCAAAAAATAATAATGATCATTGTCCCCCGGATTACCATACTGATAGTTCTTCCGGCGCTGATCGCCGGCAGAGATGTTATCCAGGTAATCAAAAAAGGTTTTCCGTGCCCCAAATTCCAGCGAAAAATACCATTTCGGGTTATAAACGTATTTGATTCCTCCGCCAAAGGGAATGGCCATCTGGATGTTACTGTATTCAGCGGTTTTTCCCGTGTTTCCGGATAAGCCGAACAGTCCAAGGCCGGCAAACAGGTAGGGTGTAAAGCGCACGAATTTCTTGCTGTCGCGCCAGTTCAGGAAATGATACTCCATTACCGTACTGGCTTCGAAAAGGAAGAGATCGAACGAAGCGTTGCGTTGCTGTGCAAAGGGGTCAATGGGTTTTTCTTCTGCGCCGAGTTTTCCCGCCGTTACAGCTGCCCGGAAGCTTACGACTGTGCTGATGTTGGAACGGTAGAAGACAGTAGCGGCAGGCTTTGAAAATTTAAGATCGTAATTCCGCACCAGATCGCCCGTATAGTTAAAAACACCCAGCCCAAATCCTACCTCAGACTGTTGTGCCCTACTGGTGGTGAACAGGAGTGATAATCCGACAATCAGTATATGGGCTGGGCGGTAATGGCGCATTATCTGAATTTAGCCCGGTGAAAGGTTTTGCCCAGAATATATGTCAGTCTTACGGTTGTTACCATGAATATGTCCTTGTCTTTTTTGCTGCCGCGTACATTGTGCTCCGATTCACTTCCATAACCCTGGATCACGCTGTAAGACTCACCATTATAAGCCGATGTATAGGGCGTCAGGGCGGCAACCTCAGCAGGGGTCAGCAGCTCGTTCGAGCGATACGACATTGCCCTTGCAAGCTCACTGTCCAGCGCTCCAAGGTCCACATAATTCTGGCTCACATCGTCTATGTAGTCGGTGAACAGGTAGCGGAACCCTAACTCGGCAGAAAGGTCGAGCACTTCATTTAATCTGAAACGCGCGCCGATTCCCATTGGTATAGCCAGCTGGATGTTTTTATACGGCTTGATTCCACTGTTTACAGATCCCTCCTGCAGGTCCGCGTACTGCCCTTCGGTGCCCAGGGGTTGCAGGTCGACCCATTCACCGGCGTTGGGGAGCGGGTTTCCATGAAGGTCTGTATCCGGAACCTGTGCCTGCGGGTTATGATGAAAGACGGCAAGACCCGCAAACAGATAAGGCGTCCAGGCGACGCGGCTGATGTAAGTGGCCTGGTTTTCAAACAGGTCGATACT